>NZ_JBHZAG010000070.1:0-53614 GCF_042754125.1 Amycolatopsis sp. NPDC059235 | reverse complement strand
ACCGACGACGACCAAGGCGTCATCGACGACCGCGGCAACGCCAACATCGTGCCCGCCGACGCCAACGGCATCGCCTACAGCCGCAGCCCCGGGCAAGTCCTCAACATCGTCTACCTGACCAGCAAAGCCGCTACCTCCGGCGGCTTCTTCCCCAAGGGCGTCAACGGAACCGTGAACACCAGCGCCGCACACTGACCCGACCGCCGAGGGGGGCGGGCCCCCCCCCCCCGGCCGCCCCCCCCCCCACCGGGGGGGGCCCGTCCGCGTGCCCGGAGCACGGCCCGGGGCACGACCTTCGTCGGGACCTGTGCAAACCTCTCGTGACCTTCTGCGACGACGTGCGTGCGCGGACCAGTCCGCGTTCCCTACGATGGGGGAGACGGCGGCGGCGCACACGGGCGCCAGCCGTGGCGATTACTGCCCGGGAACGGCCTGGGCTCGATCATGATCAGCTAGTGAGGTCGACCGGATGGTGCTGAACCGCCTGCTCCGCGCGGGCGAGGGCAAGATGGTGAAGCGGCTGCGCAACATCGCCGATCACATCAACACCCTCGAAGACGACGTGAAGGACCTGTCGGACGCCGAACTGCGGGCCAAGACCGACGAGTTCCGCGAGCGGTACGGCAAGGGCGAATCCCTGGACGAGCTGCTGCCGGAGGCGTTCGCCGTCGCCAGGGAAGCGGCGCACCGGGTGCTCGGCCAGCGGCCGTACGACGTCCAGCTCATGGGCGGGGCCGCGCTGCACCTCGGCCAGGTCGCCGAGATGAAGACCGGCGAGGGCAAGACGCTGACCTGTGTCCTCGCGGCGTACCTGAACGCCATCCCCGGCGACGGCGTGCACGTCGTCACCACCAACGACTACCTCGCCAAGCGCGACGCCGAGTGGATGGGCCGCATCCACCGCTTCCTCGGGCTCGAGGTCGGCGTCATCATCGCCGAGCAGGACCCGCAGGAGCGGCGCAAGCACTACAACGCCGACGTCACCTACGGCACGAACAACGAGTTCGGCTTCGACTACCTGCGCGACAACATGACGTGGTCGCTCGACGAATGCGTGCAGCGCGGGCACAACTTCGCGATCGTCGACGAGGTCGACTCGATCCTCATCGACGAGGCGCGCACCCCGCTGATCATCTCCGGCCCGGCGGACCAGTCGTCGCGGTGGTACGTCGAGTTCGCCCGGCTCGCGCCGCTGATGCAGGGCATCGACACCACCACCATGGGCACGCGCGAGCGGGTCGAGAAGGCCAACCTGATCAACTCGAAGTACCACTACGAGACCGACGTCCGGAAGCGCACCGTCGCGGTGACCGAGAAGGGCGTCCGGTTCGTCGAGGACCAGCTCGGCATCGAGAACCTCTACGAGGCGGCGAACACCCCGCTGGTCGGCTACTTGAACAACGCGCTCAAGGTCAAGGAGCTCTACCACAAGGACAAGGACTACATCGTCCGCGACGGCGAGGTCATGATCGTCGACGAGTTCACCGGGCGCATCCTCGTCGGCCGCCGCTACAACGAGGGCATGCACCAGGCGATCGAGGCCAAGGAAGGCGTCGAGATCAAGGCGGAGAACCAGACGCTCGCCACGATCACGCTGCAGAACTACTTCCGGCTCTACAAGAAGCTGTCCGGCATGACCGGTACCGCCGAGACCGAGGCGGCCGAGTTCCACCAGACCTACAAGCTCGGCGTCGTGCCGATCCCGACGAACCGGCCGATGGTCCGCGCGGACCGTGCCGACCTGATCTACAAGAACGAGCAGGCCAAGTTCGAGGCCGTCGCCGAGGACATCGCCGAGCGGCACGAAAAGGGCCAGCCGGTGCTGGTCGGCACCACGAGCGTCGAGAAGTCCGAGCACCTGTCGAAGCTGCTGCTCAAACTGGGCGTGCCGCACGAGGTGCTGAACGCGAAGTACCACAACAAGGAAGCGCTGATCGTCGCGCGCGCGGGCAAGAAGGGCCAGGTCACCGTCGCCACGAACATGGCGGGCCGCGGTACCGACATCGTGCTCGGCGGAAACCCGGACATCATGGCCGACGAGGTGCTGCGCGAGCGCGGCCTCGACCCGGTCGAGCACTCCGAGGAGTACGAGGCCGCCTGGCCGAAGGTGCTCGAGGAGATCAAGGAAGAGGCGCGGGTCGAAGCGGACGCGGTCCGCGAGGCGGGCGGGCTCTACGTGCTCGGCACCGAGCGGCACGAGTCGCGGCGCATCGACAACCAGCTGCGCGGTCGTTCCGGACGGCAGGGCGACCCCGGCGAATCGCGGTTCTACCTCTCGCTGGGCGACGACCTGATGCGCCGGTTCAACGCGGTGCTGGTCGAACGCATCATGACCACGATGCGGCTGCCGGACGACGTGCCGATCGAGCACAAGATGGTCTCCAAGGCGATCAAGAGCGCGCAGACCCAGGTCGAGCAGCTCAACATGGAGACCCGCAAGAACGTCCTCAAGTACGACGAGGTCATGAACGAGCAGCGCAAGGTGATCTACGCCGAGCGGCTGCGCGTGCTCGGCGGCGAGGACCTGCGCGAGCAGATCGAGCACATGATCATCGACGTGGTCAAGGCGTACGCCGCGGGCGCGACGTCCCAGGGCTACGCCGAGGACTGGGACCACGAGCAGCTGTGGACCGCGCTGAAGACGCTGTACCCGGTGAGCCTCGACTGGGACGACCTGGTCGAGGACGGCGACCTCGACGCGGAAGGCCTCACCCAGGCGCTGGTCGACGACGCGCTCGACGCGTACGCCAAGCGCGAGGCCGAGATCGACGAGCTGGTCGGCGAGGAAGGCTCGATGCGCCGCCTCGAGCGCCAGGTCATGCTCACCGTGCTGGACCGCAAGTGGCGCGAGCACCTCTACGAGATGGACTATCTCAAGGAGGGCATCGGGATGCGGGCGCTCGCGCAGCGCGACCCGCTGATCGAGTACCAGCGCGAGGGCTTCGACATGTTCCGCGCGATGCTCGACTCGCTGAAGGAGGAGGCCGTCGGCTTCCTGTTCAACCTTCAGGTCGAGCGCGCCGAGCCGGAAACCGCGCAGCAGCCGGAACCGTCGGCGCTCCCGGGCGGCGTCACCTCCGCGACCGCCGCGGCGGCGGGCTCCTTCGGCAACCAGGGCGAGGACGAGGGCAAGCACGCCCGTCCGGCTCCGCCCCAGCCGCCGGCCACCGACTCCGATTCGGTCCCGTCCGCCTTGCGCGGCAAGGGACTCGGCGGCGGTGTCCAATCCGGACTGACGATGTCCGGGCCGTCTGAGGGCGGCGGCGTCGAGTCGCATTCGGACAGTGCGAACGACGCGGAAGCGGGCGGTGCGGGCGGCGGCACCCGGCGCGAACGCCGGGCCGCCGAGCGGGCGCAGTCCAAGAAGGGCAAGAAGGGACCGCGTCGCTGACGCGTCCCTGATCCGTCCACTGTGGACGGCTGAGCACGACTGAGAACGGCAGCACGAGAACGCTCGTGCTGCCGTTCTGTCGTTCCCTGCCCTTGGCGAGTCCACAATGGACCCGCTGCGGTTCTGGTGTCCTAAGTTTCAGGACACCTGTCCTGCTCAGGCGACTGACGGACGTCCGGCCTGCACGCTCTCGGTTCGCGGTGCGAGCACGTGAAACCGCGTGCACACCCAGCCGGTCCGCGTGCGCTCGAACCGGGCCGCCAGCGCGAGCACCCGGGGTCCGGAATGAATGATCGTGCTGGTCTCCAACGCGGTCTCGGTCGGACGGCAGACGCGCAGATCTCCGGCGACGTGGTGGCGGATGCCCGGCATCAGCCCCTGGCTGCTGAGCCGGGAGAACAACGCCTCGTCCACGAGCGGACGGATCTGCCCGGCCGCCCGTCGTCCGGCGAGGACTTCGAGGATGGCGTTGAGGCGCTGGCCGAGCCGTCGCCCGGTGGGCGGGTCGGTGAGCCGCACCAGCCGGTGCCCGGCGGGCGGCAGATCGTACGGCGACGGCCACGCGCCGCGACGGTGCGTTCGCCTGCCCGCGACCTCCGGTGCAGCGGACAGCGGCCGGAGGCTGTGGTTCGTCATTGAGTTCCCTCCCCGAAACATGGACGTCCGCCTGTTTAGTGCGCGCTGCCGGCGCACGATGGGACGTTGAGTGCCTGATCCGGCGAAAAGGGCAGAACGGCGCAGACTGGATCTGCCGGATGCGCTAAGGGCCTTGCCCAGGCGAGGACAGATAGGCTGGCGAAGTGCTGAAAGGCTTGTTAGTCGACTACGCCGGAGTGCTTACCGATCCGGACGCCGGGCTGCTCTACGAATACCTGCGCGACGCCCGCGCGAACGGCACCCGCACCGCGCTCGTGTCGAATGCGCCCGGAGCCGCGCCGGGGGTGAAAACCGAGCTGTCGCAATACTTTGACGCGCTCGTCTTCTCCGGCGAGGTCGGCGTGGCCAAGCCGGACCGGGAGATTTACCTTGTCGCGGCCGAGCGGATTGGGCTGGCCGCGCCCAGGTGCGTGTTCGTGGACGACGCCGAGCGGAATGTGCGCGGGGCGGTCGCCGCGGGCATGGTCGGCGTGCACCACCGCAGCATCGCCGACACTCTCGACGAACTCGCGGCGTTGTTCAGCTGACTCCGCGCCGCACGAGTTCAAACGACAGCACCGCGGCCGCGGCGGAGACGTTCAGCGATTCGACGTCGCCGGGCATCGGGATCGACACCCACTCCGTGACCAGCTCCGCGACCGCCTCGCCGACGCCTTCGGTTTCGCCGCCCAGCACGAACGCCGACCGCTGCGGCAGTTCGACATCGAAGACCGAGGTCCCCGCCGACGCACCCAGCGCGAACAGGCTGTATCCAGCCTCCACCAGCATTTCCGCCGCCTCACGCGCTGATCCGCAGCGCAGCACCGGTGCCCGGAAGGCAACGCCCGCCGAGGACTTGACCACCATTGGATCCAGTGCGGCTACGCCCCGGCGCGGCACGATCACGCCGGATAACCCGGCAGCCGTCGCGGTGCGCAGGATCATTCCGACGTTGGCCGGCGTGGTGATGCCGTCGAGGAGCAGCAGCCGGGTGGGCGGACGGCGGTCGTCGAGGGCCGCGGCGAGGGCGCGCATGCGCGGCGCGACGACGTCAGCGAGTACGCCCTGGTCCTGTTTTCCGTTGCCGGCCAGCACTTTCACCCGGTGCGCGCTCGCGCGCTGCACCTGCACCCCGGCGGCTTTCGCGGCGCGCTGGATCTCCGCGGCGGCGGGGCCGCGCGCGGTGTCGGCGAGGATCACCTTGTCCACGCGCAGGTCCGGATCGCCCAGCGCCTCCAGCACGGGCTTGCGCCCGTAAACGGTCAGGAAGCGGTCTTTCGGCGAACCCGCCAGCTCATCACCCACACCGGCCAGTCTCGCATTGTGTAAGGATCGGCTCATGCCCGACCGCCTGTCCGCGCTGGACGCCTCGTTCCTGTACGTCGAGGACCAGACGACGCCGATGCACGTCGGGGGCGTGGCGATCTTTGAACGGCCGTCGTCCGGGTTCACCTACGAGCAGGTGCTCGACCTCGTCGGCGCGCGGCTGGCGTTCCTGCCCCGCTACCGCCAGCGCGTGCTCGCCGTGCCGGGGCACCTCGCGCGCCCGGTGTGGGTGGACGACGTCGACTTCGACCTGAACTACCACGTCCGCCGCTCCGCGCTGCCCCAGCCGGGCAGCGACGACCAGCTGTTCGACCTGGTCGCGCGCCTGATGTCGCGCCGCCTCGCGCCGGAACGCCCGCTGTGGGAGGCGTATTTCGTCGAGGGACTGGCCGGCGACCGGGTCGCGATGGTGACGAAAACGCACCAGTCCGTTGTGGACGGTGTCGGCACGATCGACCTCGGCCAGCTGATCCTCGACGAGACGCCCGAACCGCCCGAGCCGTTCGAAGACATGTGGGTGCCGCGGCGCGAGCCGAGCCGTACGCAACTGGTCCTCGACGCGATGAGCGAGACCGTGCAACGGCCCGGCGAGCTGATCGAAAACGTGCGCTCGATCGCGGGCGACGCGGTGACCACGGTGAGCAAGGCGGTCGAGACGCTCGGTGGCGTCGCGGCGACGGTGGCCCGGCCCGCTCCGTCCGGGCCGCTGAACGTCCGGGTGTCCGGCGGCCGCGTGTTTTCGGTCGTGCGCACGCGGCTGGAGGATTTCCGCAAGATCCGCGCGGACCACGGCGGCACGGTCAACGACGTCATCCTGGCCGCGATCACCGGCGCGCTGCGGGAATGGCTGCTGTCGCGCGGGGAGAACCTCACGCCGACCGAGACCGTGCGCGCGCTCGTGCCGATGGCGGTCACCGACGCCGAAACCCCCGAGTTCGCGACGCCCGCGCTGGTCGGCAACCAGGTCGCGGCGTACCTGATCGACCTGCCGGTCGGCGAGCCGAGCGCGGTCCTGCGGCTGCAGCACATCGGGCACGCGATGGCCGAGCACCTGAATTCGGGAAGATCGGTGGCCGCGCGCGGGTTGCTGAAGGTGAGCGGCTTCGCGCCGGCGACGCTGCATTCGCTCGGCGCCCGGGCGGGCGGATCGCTGTCCGGGCGGATTTTCAACCTGATGATCACGAATTCGCCGGGCCCGCAGGTGCCGGTGTACGCCGGAGAGGCGAGACTGGTGGAGATGTTCCCGGTGATGCCGCTGATGCGCACGCAGGCGCTGGCGATCGGGGTCACCTCCTACCACGGCGGTGTCTACTTCGGACTCAACGGCGACCGCAAGGCCGCGTTCGACGTCGGGCTGCTCGGCGGGATGATCGAAGAAGCGCTTGAAGAGCTGAAGGGTGCGCACTGGTGAGGGTTTATCTGCCTGCGACGATCGCGATGCTGCGAGACCTGGAGGCCAACGGCGAATTCCGCGCTCGCAGCGGCACCGGTTTCGCGCTGACGCCCGCCCTGCGCGAGGCGTACGCGAGCGGTTCCGACGAGGAACTGGAATACGCGGCTTTGCTGGACGCGGCCCGTGCTTCGCTGCGCCTGATCGCCGCTGAGGAAAAGGGCGAACCGCGCCGCGCGGTGGTCTCGGTGGACGTCGACGACGCGACGCTGCGCCCGGACCTGGACGCCGCTGTCGTGCGTCTCGCGGGTCCGGTGCCGAAGTCCCAGATCGCCGCGATCCACGTGGACTCGGCCGAGGCGGAGGACGCGGTGACGGCGGCCGCCGCCGTGATCGACGCGGCGGATCTCGGCGACGAGGACGCCGAATTCACCCTCGGCGACGCCGAAGACCACGAATTGGCCTGGTACGCGCTGCAGGAACTGCCCTTCCTGCTCGAACTGCTCTAGCGGTCCGTGAAGGGCTCCTTGAGGGAATCAGATTCCCTCAAGGAGTCCTTCACGGCACGTCAGCCGCCGGTCAGGATGCCGATGTCAGCCGGAGCGGGGGCGTCGATCGTGACCGGAGCGCTCCAGTCCGTGTAGCGCGCTTTGACCGTGGCGACACCGGTCTGGCCGGTCGCCTGCATGACCGGCGTCAGGTCCAGGACCAGCTGCATCGGCCGGTGCTGCGCGTCCAGCCAGAGGTCGAACGGGACTGTCTTGCCGCGGTCGCCGAGCCGGGTCAGTGCTTCGGCGGGCAGGCCGCCGGGCAGTTCGGAGCCGAGTTTCGCCAGGTCGACGGTCAGGTGATAGTGCTCGGCCGAGGCTCCGTCGAGCGTGGTTTCCTCGCTGGACGCCACCGTCCCCGCCGTGCGGACCTGCGCCAGCGTGCGCGCCGGGTCGTTCTGCTCGGCCAGTTGCGCCAGGCTGCCGCCCAGCACCTGCGAAAGCGGATCGGTGCCGTCCGGCGACACTTTCACCCACGCTTTGTGGTCGCTGACCTGGTCCCGCGCGCTTTCCGGGACCTTCGCGTACAGCGTCTTGTCGACCAGGCGCAGTTCGAGCGGCTCGCCGACGTAGTCCGTCGTCATCGACAGAGCTGTTCCGGCACGGTCGAATTTCGCCTGGCCCTTCCCGTGGGACACGAGGGTGCCGGTGGTGACGTCGGCGGTGAACTTCGCGGTGTGACCGGCCAAGGTCGCGGCGGAGGCGGCGTCCGCGAGCGTGCGGGCGTCGGTGAAGCGCTGCGGTTCCGGGGTGCTGGAACATCCCGCCGAGGCGATCGCCAGCAGCGCGGCGACACCCGCGACGGCCGTCCTGCGCATCCGAAAACCCTCTCTGACCGGCCGTTAAGTGCCTCAACCCAAGCACAGCGCGCGGGGCCGACCCGTTCGGGGGAACGCGTGCTACCGGCAGTAGCGCACGAAAAACGGGCCCCGAGCCGGAATGGCTCGGGGCCCGCGGAAAGCTCCGGGGATCAGCGCCCCATCTTCTTCATGATCTCGCCGAAATCGGTGACCTGGTCGGCGGACGGCGCGGCCACGTCGACCGGCTGGCCCCAGTCGGTGTACTTGACGGTGACCTTGCCGCCGCCCGCGGCGCTCGGGGCGCCGAGCTGCTTCATCATCTCGGACTGGTCCATCGTGACCTGCAGCGGAAGCTGGTCCTTGTCGATCCAGATCTCGGCCGGGATCTTGATGTTCTTGCCCGCGAGCATCTTCTTCATCTGCTCCTGGACCTCGGCGGGCTGGCCCTTCGCGTAGGTCTCGATGGACTTGCTGACGTCCAGCTCCACCTTGTAGTGGTTGACCTTCTCGCCGTTCAGTTCGACCTGGTCGGCCCCGATGATCTGGCCGGTCTTGGAGACCTGGTCGAGGATCTGCGTCGGGTCGCTCTGCTGGGTCGACTGCGCCATCGCCTTGCTGAACGACTGCGACATCGGGTCCTTGGCGTCCGGCGAGATCTTCAGCCACGGCTTGTCGGTGCCGAACTGCTTGGACTGCTCGGCCGGGACCTTCATGTACAGGGTCTTGTCGACGTAGCGCATCTCGGTGGCGCCCTGCGGCGTGTTCATCGTCATCGACATGGCGGAGTTCTCGCCGTCGAAGCGCATCGCGCCCTCGGCCTTGATGGACTGGCCGCCCATGGACATGTCCATCGACATCTTCGCCGACTTGGCCTTCTCGGTGCCCTGCTTGGCCGCGTCGGCGAGCTTCAGCGCGTCGCTGAACGGCGACGCCAGGCCGGACCCGCCGTCCTTGGCCTGCCCGGCCGGGGCCGCGGTGCCGTTCTCGGCGCTCGAGCCGCAGCCCGTCAGCACCAGCGCCAGCGCCGCACCGGCGGCGACGGCGAACGTCGTGGTCTTGCGCATGGTTCTCCCCCTAGGAAGGAATCGGTCTTTCACCTGCGTTGTCGCCGGTCGGGCTGGACAGCCGCGTCCTTGCGGTCCGGCGCGCGGGCCACTGGCGGGGTGACTCCGCGAGGTTGCTTCTGTGACGCCGTCCGGCGGGAAAAGGTTCCCTCCGGACGGAGGAATTTTCCCCCGGTTTGTCCCCTGCCGGGCATCCACCCGCATATCGGTGACAGCCGCGCGAGGTTACCGTCTCCAGGTCACGATTCGGTGCGGAGGTCCCCGCCGCCGCCCGCTCGCGAGACCAGGAGCCTGCGCAGCGACGCCAGCCGGTCCGGCCCGGCGTTGCCGTCGGCGACCACGGCGTCGAGTGCGCAGTCCGGGTCTTCGGGCGGGCCGAGGTGGCCGCAGTTCGGCGGGCATTCCTCGGCGGCCTCGGCGAACTCCTCGAAGGCGTCGACGATGTCGTCCGCGGTCACGTGCGCGAGCCCGAACGAGCGGACGCCGGGGGTGTCGACCACCCAGCCTCCGCCGGCCAGCGGCAGCGCCACCGCGGCGACCGACGTGTGCCGTCCCTTGCCGACCGAGCTGACGTCGCCGGTCGCCAGTTCGGCGGCGGGCACGAGCCGGTTGACCAATGTCGACTTGCCGACTCCGGAGTGTCCGACGAGGGCGGTGATCCGGCCGCCGAGGCGTTCGCGCAGGCCCTCGGGTTCCTCGTCGTGCCGGGTGACGATGGCCGGGACGTCCAGGCCCGCGTAGCCGGCGAGCAGCGAATCCGGGCTGGCGAGGTCGGCTTTCGTCAGGCACAGCACGGGTTCCAGACCGCCCGCGTAGCACGCGACGAGGCAGCGGTCGATGAATCCGGGCCGGGGCAGCGGATCGGCCAGCGACGTGACGATCAGCAGCTGCGCGGCGTTCGCGACCACCACGCGCTCGTACGGGTCGGTGTCGTCGGCTGTGCGGCGCAGCACGCTGGAGCGCTCGTCGACGCGGACGATCCTGGCGAGCGTGTCCGGCCGCCCGGAGACGTCGCCGACCAGCGCCACCGTGTCCCCGACGACCACCGAAACGCGGCCCATCTCGCGGGCCCGCATGGCCGTCACGACGCGGTCCGGATCGGCGTCGACCGCGCATGTCCAGCGGCCGCGGTCCTTGCCGATCACCATCGCGGTGACCGCGTCGGCGTGCTCGGGCCTGCGCTTGCTGCGTGGCCTGGTGCCCTTGCCGGGACGCACCCGCACGTCGGATTCGTCCAGCCGCCTCCAGTCGCCTCGCCCCAAGCCGCCCACGTCCTCCCGGTCGCCCTTTGCCTGGTCGAATGATCCCATGCCGGTCGCGCCGGGCCGGGTTTGCGTGCGACGATGGCGCCGGAGGCACCCGAGGAGGTTGGCATGTGCGGCCGTTACGCCGCGACGAAAGACCCGGCGAAGCTGGTCGAGGAGTTCGCCGCGGTCGACCTGACCGAGGGCCGGGCGCGAGTGGACCACAACGTCGCGCCGACCAAGAACGTCGTGACCGTGGTGCAGCGGCATCCCCGCGACGCCGACGGGCTCGTCCTGGAAGAGGAGCCGGCGGAGCGCTCGCTGCGGATCATGCGGTGGGGCCTGGTTCCGTTCTGGGCCAAGGATCCATCGGCGGGCTCGCGGATGATCAACACCCGCGCGGAAACCGCGAAGGAAAAGCCCGCGTTCAAACGCGCGTTGGCGTCGCGGCGGTGCCTGGTCCCCGCCGACGGCTGGTTCGAGTGGCGGCGCACGGGCAAGGAGAAGGAACCGTTCTACATGACGGATCCCTCCGGGAATTCGCTCGCGTTCGGCGGAATCTGGGAAAGCTGGCGGCCGAAGGACGACGCGGACGCCGAGCCGTTGATCACCTTCTCGATCCTCACGACGGACGCCGCGGGCCAGCTCGCCGACGTTCACCACCGGATGCCCCTGATCGTGCCGCGCGAGCACTGGACGGGCTGGCTCGACCCGGACCGGTCCGAAGTGGACGAACTGATGGTGCCGACCTCGCCCGCGGTCGTGGAATCGCTGGAGCTGCGGCCGGTGTCGAGCCTGGTGAACAACGTCCGCAACAACGGCCCGGACTTGTTGCGGCGCACGGAAACCGAGCAGTCCGTCGACTCGCTGTTCGACCTGTCATGACCACCCTCGAGATCGACACCGAACACGGACTCGCGCGAGTCGAACTGCATTGCGCGCCCGACGGCGACGCGGTGCTGCTCCTCGGCCACGGCGCCGGCGGGGGCATCGGAGCGAAAGATCTCGTGGCGGTAGCCCAGGCGGCGAAGGCGGCCGGGATGCACGTGGCGCTGGTGGAACAGCCGTACCGGGTGGCTGGCCGTCGGGCTCCGGCTCCGGCTAAGCAGCTGGATACGGCTTGGCTGACCGTGGCGGACGAGGTTTCCGCTCGGTTCGATGATTTGCCGCTGGTGTTCGGCGGTCGTTCTTCCGGGGCGCGGGTCGCTTGCCGGACAGCTTCGGCCGGGCAGGCGGTCGCGGTGCTGTGTCTGGCTTTTCCGGAACACCCGCCAGGCCGCCCGGAGAAATCGCGGCAGGCGGAACTGGACGCGGTGGAGGTGCCCGCGCTGGTGATCCAAGGGGAGCGGGATCCGTTCGGGAGGCCTTCGGCTGCTCCGCATCACGAGATCGTCGTGGTGGCTGGGGACCATACGCTGGCGAGCGATCTGGACGCGGTGGCGCGGGCTGCGGCGGAGTGGTTGGGGCGGGTTGTTCGGCCGCATTTGTGAGTCTTCTCGGCTGGCTGTCGGTGCGCCTGCCATTGGGCGGCGCGGTTTCGACTCCGCTGTGACACTCGCGTCGTCTGCGGTGCCGGTCTTTCGTCAGGTTTTGCCGCGGACTGTCGCCGACGTGCATTGTCGGTTCTGCTGACTCAACGCCTGGCTGCGCACTGTTCGGCGGCGTTCTTCCCACCGTGCCGTTCCGGCGGCTCTGCGGGGCAGACTGTGGATAGTTCCGTCCAGTAAATTCGCAGGTCAGCGCCTATTCGGATGGGTTATCCACAACCTGGCGAGCCTGTGGGCAACTGAGCGCGAACCCGGTTTTTGGCCGGTGGCGGCGGATAGACTGGGCAAGGGCAGCCCCCCAGTGGAGGGCGGGGGTGCGCCGCCTCCCGCCTAGGATGGCATTGGCGGCGCGAGGAGCGGCACCCGTGCCAGGGTGGATTTCATGACTGCCAACGCTTCCGACGAGACCCTCGCCAACGACTACGACACCTTCGGCGAGGCCTACGCGATCGAAACCGAGCACAGTCTCATCAACGCTTACTACACCCGACCCGCGATTCTCGATCTCGCTGGCGACGTGACCGGCCGCAAGATCCTCGACGCGGGCTGCGGCGCGGGACCGCTGTCCGCCTCGCTGAGGGACCGCGGCGCGCACGTGAGCGGCTTCGACTTCAGCGCCACCATGATCCGCCTCGCGCGGGAGAGACTTGGTGCCGACGCGGACCTCCGGGTCGCCGACATCAGCCAGCCGTTGCCCTACGCCGACCAAGAATTCGATGACGTCATCTCGGCCCTGGTCCTGCACTACCTGGAGGACTGGAGCGCCCCGCTGGCCGAACTGCGGCGGATCATCCGGCCCGGCGGGCGGCTGATTCTGGCCGTCAACCACCCGATCCTCTACAAAATCGTCCACCCCGAGGGCAGCTACTTCGCCACCGAACGGTGGTCCGAGGAGTACACCTTCAACGGGCAAAAGGGCGTGCTCGCGTATTGGCACCGTCCGCTGCACGCGATGACGGACGCCTTCACCAAAGCCGGGTTCCGCACCGCAGTGGTCAGCGAGCCGTATCCAGCAGCGGGCGCCAAGGAGAAGTTCCCGGAAGAATTCGGAGACAAGGAAGCCTTCCTCTGCTTCCTGTTCTTCGTCCTCGAAGTACCCGAAGCCGCCTAAGCCCGAAGCCGCCTAACCGGCCGCGATCCCCGCCACCACCGCGCCGGTCAGCCGGACCAGCTCGGCCGGATCCAGCTCCACCTCAAGCCCTCGCCGCCCGCCGGAGCAGAACATCGTCGGGTAGTTCAGCGCCGAATCGTCCACGACCACCGGCAGGCGGCTTCGGTGGCCGAGCGGCGAAATCCCGCCGAGGACGTACCCGGTGGCCCGCTGGGCAGCGGCCGGGTCGGCCATTTTCGCCTTCTTGCCGCCGGCCGCCGCGGCGAGGGCTTTCAGGTCCAGCTGGCCGGTGACCGGCACCACGCCGACGACCAGTTTCCCGTCCACGTCCGCGACCAGCGTTTTGAACACCCGCCCTGGCTCCAGGCCCAGCGCTTCCACCGCCTCCAAGCCGAACGACTCCGCCCGGGGATCGTGGTCGTAGGTGTGCACGGTGTGCGTCACCTTCTGCTTCTGCAGCAGCGCCGTCGCCGGAGTGCCCTTGCCCGCCATGCGGGGAAGTCTACGAAAGGGGCCGGGAATGCCCGGTCGGCACGTTCTGTTACAGCCTTCGTGACCACCACGCTCGCCACTCCCCGCCCCGCAAGGAGCCGTCCCGGGACCGGCTTCCCGAACCCCCGCGTAAACTCGGTGCTGCCGTATGCGCAGACGCGCATCGACGCCGAACGGGAAGGGAACGGTTTGCCGAGCACCCCCAACTCCGCGCCGGAGACGGCGGCCGACGAAGTGGAGCTCGCCGAGCGCTTCGAGCGCGACGCGATGCCCCTGCTCGACCAGCTATACGCGGCCGCGATGCGGATGACCCGCAACCCGTCCGACGCCGAGGACCTGGTCCAGGAGACCTACCTGAAGGCGTACGCGGCGTTCGCGTCCTTCAAGGCAGGCACGAACCTCAAGGCGTGGATGTACCGCATCCTCACCAACACCTACATCAACGGCTACCGCAAACGTCAGCGGCAGCCGGTGCAGCAGCCCACGGACGAGATCAGCGACTGGCAGATCGCGCGGGCGGAGAGCCACACCTCGAGCGGCCTTCGCTCGGCCGAGGTCGAGGCGATGGACAACCTCCCGGACACCGACGTGAAGGCGGCGCTGCAGAAGCTTCCCGAGGAGTTCCGGCTCGCGGTCTACCTCGCCGACGTCGAGGGCTTCGCGTACAAGGAGATCGCCGAGATCATGGACACTCCGATCGGCACCGTGATGTCCAGGCTGCACCGCGGCCGCGCGCAGCTGCGCGACCTGCTGGCCGACGTCGCGCGCGAGCGCGGCTTCATCCGGGGGAACCGCGAGGAGGTGGCGAAACGATGAGCTCGGAAGACGTGCCCGCGGAGAAGATGCCCTGCGAGGACGCGCTCGCGGAGATCTACCTGCTGCTGGACCGCGAATGCAGTCCGGAGCGGGACGCGGAACTGCGCAGGCACATCGAGGACTGCCCGCCGTGCCTCGAGGAGTACGGCATCGACGAGCAGCTCAAGCACCTGCTCGCCCGCAAATGCGGCGGCGACCTCGCCCCGGCGGAGCTGAAGAGCAGGCTGCGCGCCTCGATCCGGCAGACCGTCGCCACGCAGGGCGGCGTCACCGTGGAGCGCACCGAGATCACCGTGGAACAGCGCACCAGCCGCGACTGACCACCACGACAACGGCCCCCGTACCGAATCCCGGTGCGGGGGCCGTGTCAGGTCCTGGCGCGGACTCAGGCGTTGGGCTTCTTGCCGTGGTTGGCGCCGTTCTTCTTGCGGTCGCGACGCTTGCGGGCGCGCTTCGACATGTTCTCTCCTCGGGTGTCCGCTGAGTGGCCCGGGGCGGGGTGCGACACACCGGCCGGGCACGGGTCAACCGCTCAAGTGTGTCATGCGGGTGCCGCACACCTCGGCGGCACCCGCCGTACGCTCTGGTTGGATGGACTCAGGAGGTGCGCAGGCATGAACGAACTCACCGCATTCGAGGGCGGCCGGTAGCCGTGTCGACCCTTTCCGACCTGCTCGCCGAGAACACCGGCCTCCCCGGCGAAGCGGCCGACCACCTGCAGACCGTCGTCGCGGAGTGGCAGCTGCTGGCCGACCTTTCGTTTGCCGATTTCCTGCTCTGGGTTCCGGTTTCCGCCGAACACCAGCCCGACGGCGGCGATTTCGTGTGCGTCGCGCACGCTCGGCCCACCACCGCGCCCACCGCACATCCCGAGGACGTCGTCGGCACCCGGTTCACCGTGGACGAGCATCCGCAGCTGGCCAAGGCCATGCGCGAGGTCAAGATCTGCCGCGAGGAAGACCCGCACTGGTACCGCGACCTGCCGATGCGCCGCGAAGCGGTGCCGGTGAGCCTCGGCGGCGAGGTGATCGCCGTGCTGAGCCGCGAGACCAACCTCGCCGCGCCGCGCGTGCCGAGCCCGCTGGAGATCGCCTACCTCGGCAGCGCGGGCGACCTGTGCCAGATGATCGTGGACGGCACCTTCCCGCCGGCCGGCGGCAACCAGACCGACACGCACACCAGCCCGCGCGTCGGCGACGGTCTCGTCCGGCTCGACCAGGCCGGCACCGTCGTCTTCGCCAGCCCCAACGGCCTGTCCGCCTACCACCGGATGGGCCACGAATCGGACCTCGTCGGGCAGCGGCTGGCCCCGCTCACCCGGTCGCTGATCCGCGACCCGTTCGACGCCACCGAGGTCTCGCACCGGATCATCGAGGCCCTCGACGGCAAGCCGTCCACCCGTACCGAGGCCGATTCGAAGCGCGGCGCGGTCGTGCTGTTCCGCGCGCTGCCGCTGCGTCCGGCAGGGCAGCCCGCGGGCGCGTTGGTGCTGGTCCGCGACGTCACCGAGGTCAAGCGCCGCGACCGCGCGCTGATGTCTAAAGACGCCACGATCCGCGAGATCCACCACCGCGTGAAGAACAATCTGCAGACCGTCGCCGCGCTGCTGCGGCTGCAGTCGCGGCGCACCACGAGCGAGGAGGCCCGGCTGGCGCTGGGCGAATCGGTGCGGCGGGTGTCGTCGATCGCGATGGTGCACGAGGCGCTGTCGATCTCCGTCGACGAGCGCGTGGACCTGGACAAGCTGCTCGACAACGTGCTCCCGATGGTCGGCGAGGTCGCCACCGCGGAATCGCAGGTCGGCATGACGCGCAAGGGCTCGTTCGGCGTGGTCGTGGCCGAGATCGCGACGCCGTTGGTGATGGTGCTGGCCGAACTCGTGCAGAACGCGATCGAGCACGCGTTCCCGCAGGGACGGCCGGGCAAGGTCGAGCTGATCGTGGAGCGGTCGGCGCGCTGGCTGGACATCCTGATCCGCGACAACGGCCGCGGGCTGCCGTCCGGATTCTCGCTGGAGCGCAGCGACGGGCTCGGCCTTCAGATCGTGCGGACGCTGGTCGAATCGGAACTGCGCGGGTCCCTTTCGCTGCGCCAGGTCCGGACCGACGAGGCGGGCAACCGGGTCCCGGGCACTGAAGCGGCGCTGCGGATTCCGCTGTCGCGGCGGCTCTAGAAAACCCGGCGACAGCCTGGTCGCGCCGGATTACTGTCCGGCGCATGCCTGACCTCACGTGGCGGCCGCTCACGAAAGCGGACGCCCAGTCCTCGGCCGATCTGCTCAACGCCATCGAAACGGCCGACCGGATCGGCGAGAACTACACCGCGGAAGACACTCTCCAGGAGCTGATCGACCCGTACACCGACCTCGAACGCGCGAGTCTCGCCGCGTTCGACGGCGATCGCATGGTCGGTTTCATGAAGACCCGGTACAAGCGGTACGCCGAGGGAACCCATCGCGTGTTCCTCGACGGCGGCGTCGATCCCGCGTACCGCAGGCGCGGAATCGGGACCACGCTCGTGGAAGCGGGGATCGCCGGGGCGAAGACGGTGCACGAACTGCACCACCCGACGCTGAAGCTCGCCGTCGACATCCACAAGGCCGAGCACATCGCCGGGACGAAAGAACTCTTTGGCGCGCAAGGTTTTTCGCCCGCCCGCTATTTCCAGCGCATGGAACATCCACTCGGGACGGTCGGCGAAGCGCCGATCCCGGAGGGTTTCCAGGCCGAACAGTGGACGCGGGAACTCGACGAGGATTTCCGGCTCGCCCGCAACGAGTCCTATCAGGACCACTGGGGCGCGACCCCGGTGTCCGCGGACGCGTGGCAGAACAAGTTCACGAACCACGTGCTCCAGCCCGAGATCAGTTTTCTGCTGCGGGACAAGGCAACCGGCGCTCCGGCGAGTCTCGTGCTGACCCTGTCCTGGGCCGCCGACACCGAACTGTCCGGCATTCGCGACGCGCACTTCATGGTGGTCGGCACGGTTCCCGGCTACCGGAAACGGGGACTTGCCGGCGCGGTCGTCGCGCACGCGTTGCGGGCCGCGGCCGAAAACGGCTACGACCAAGCCAGCCTCACCGTCGATTCAGCGAGCGAGGCCGGCGCTCCCGGAGTTTTCGAGCGCGCCGGGTTCACGCCCAAGATGCGTTACGTGCGCTGGGCGCTCGAGGCCTGATTCGTCCACATCGGACCCCAGACGCATTAACGGCGCGGCGATGCGAGTGTGCTGTCCGTGAGGGGAACCCTGAGGGACTCAGAGTCCCTCAGGGTTCCCCTCACGGACGAGAGCAAGCGCGCAGGCCGGATGTTGAGGCGAGTGCGGCGTCCGTTGCGGGCTGCCGAGCGCACGGCTCAAGTCCCTGGCCTCGGACCCCAGACGCGTTGAAGGGCCGGTACCAGTGAAGCTCGGCGGTACCGGCCCGTTCAACGTTCCGCGGGAGGACTTGGATAGTCCTGGGTGAGGCGGCACCCGGATGCGGGGTGGCCGACCTCGGTTGTTACGCTCGAACCGGGTATGTGTCGCCATGTGCGGCACGGGCACGCGAATGCCCGCCGGGCGAAAGTCCGGTCCGAGGTGGTGGTGCTTGCGATTCTGGGTGCTGCAGCTGAGTCGTGAAGACTCAGGCGGTGGTACGCGTGCCGATGTGCGTACGGCGGCGCTTGAGCGCGCGTCGCTCGTCTTCGCTCATTCCGCCCCAGACGCCGGCGTCCTGGCCGCTGGCCAGAGCCCAGGCCAGGCAGTCGGAAGCCGCGGGGCAGCGGTGGCACACGGCCTTCGCCTCGGAGACCTGCAACAGAGCCGGACCGCTGGTTCCCACCGGGAAGAACAGCTCGGGGTCCTCGTCTCGGCAGGCCGCGTCGTGGCGCCAGTCCATGTTCGTGAGCTCCTTCACAGTGACGCGGGAGGGCCGCGCCACAGTAGTGGCGGTCGTGTTTTTGGGTGCTTGTGAATGCTTTCACGAAGCACCGCGTTCGACAAGGGTTTCGACAAGATCGGTGAGTCAGCTCACCCGGCCGAGCTATGCCTCTGACCTGCGGTTTCGTTCTGAAAAGCTCCGCTCGCCGGAAGGCCGGTGCGGTGAACGGAGGGTTTGCGTCGCCGAGCGGCAGGGCGCACTTTGCCGCGGGCGATCAGCGGTCGCTCGGCTATCCGACTACGGTGAGTGCATCCGGAACGCTCTGGAACTCAACCCGGGTGCGTTGCCCGACGAGGTCCCCGTCGACCTGGAAGTTGACCGGTTCAGCTGCGTCGATGCGGATCAGAGGCACATCGTCGCGGCGGAGCAGACGGCGGCCGTGCTGATCGCTCTCCGTGAGGAGAGCTTGCCGTACATGCGTGAACACGGTGGGCAATCGCAGACCGTTCAACGCGAACAGGCCCAATCCGGTCTCGAACGAGCAGCCGGAGTTGAGGTGGACCGGGCGTTCCCCGAGGTAAGTCCACGGATCGGTGTTCGACACGAAGGCCGTCACCGCCTCGGCCGGTTCCTCGCCGGGGATCCGGACGGTCAGCACCGGCCGTCCGAGCGGCGGACGGAAGTAGGAGCGGACGGCGGCCCGCAGATAGAGGCTCGCGCTGGTTTGCTTGCCGCGCCGTTTCGCGACGCGGCCGACGACGTCGGCGTCCCAGCCGAGCCCAGCGTTGAAGGTGAACCAGTGCCCGTCGGCCAGTCCGAGGCCGATCCGCCGGGTCCGCTCGGTTTCCAGCGCGGTGAGCAGTTGGTGGGTCGCCTCGACCGGATCGGCGGGCAGTCCGGCCGCGCGCGCGAACACGTTGGCCGAGCCGCCCGGCACGACGCCGAGCATCGGGACGGACCCGGAGCGTCCGGGAGCGCCCGCGGAATCGGCGAGCAGGCCGTTGACGACCTCGTTGACCGTGCCGTCGCCGCCGTGCGCCACCACCAGGTCGTAGCCGTCGCGGGCCGCCGAACGGGCCACCGCGAGCGCGTGCCCGCGGTAGTCGGTTTCGACGACGTCCAGCTTGACCTGGCTGGCCAGCGCGTGCGCCAGCACGTCCCGGCCACCCGCGGTGGTCGAGGTGGCCTGGGGGTTCACGACGAGGATGGCGCGCACTACCGCAGGGTAGGTGTTTTTCGCCCGGCGGACGTACCTCCAGCGCCACAAGGTGACGCGAAGCTCAGCCGCTCGCGCGCGCCGTCCCGGCTCGGTGACCTGTGGCGACCCTGTGGCGGGCGGTCCTCCTCTGCAGACGGCGAAAACTCCGCGCGTCGTGACAAGTGCACCCGGGCCGACCGCCCGCTCATCGACGACTACCCCGATTTTCTCTTCGGCCGCCGCCCCGGAAAACGGCCGACCGGGTGGCATACGATCGGTAGTGCTCACGCACGGTGACTCGCGCTGGTCGGGTGGCTGTGCCCCGGCAAGTTCCCGCGAAAGTTCCCGCACAGCAGCTGAAAGGGCCGCGCCCGTGTCGCATCCCGAGAACCCGCCGCCCACCCCGCTCGAGGTCCGCCTCGCCGGCGTCCTGACCGGGCTGCCCGGGCTGGGCCTGCTGGTCTTCGGCGTGGTGCTGCTGGTGCACGGGCTGCGGAACCCGCCGATCCCGGGCAACAACGTGTGGGCCGAGTTCGGCACCTACGCGGTGCTGGCGCTGATCTTCCTCGCCGCGTCGGTCGGGCTGCTGCTCGGACAGACGTGGGCGCGTTCGCCGGGCGTCGTCGTGGCGCTGCTGGTGATCGGGGTCGGCTGGTACCTGCTCGGGCCGTCCGGACAGCCGCTGTGGGGCGTGCCGATCGGGCTGTTCGGGCTGGCGGCTCTGGTGCTGCTGTTCCGCCGTCCGTCGCGGGCGTGGGCGCTCGGAATGCACGACGACGAGACCGAGGAAGAGGCGGCCGAACGCGGCGGCCTCGCGGGACGGCGGGCCGAGCGGGAGCGTCGCGAACAGGATTGAGCGACAGTGACGTCACGTCATAGCGAGCAGGTGACGCGGCGACACTGGTCGTGACCCCTCTCCGGCGATGGAATCGGTACTGCGCAACCGAATTCATCCGAATTCCGAAGAGGGGAACCCATGAGGAGACTGCGTCTCGTCGTGACCAGCACAGCGGTCGTGTGCGGGCTGCTCGCCGGAGCGATGCCGGCGGCGGCGGGCACCGCGGAGAGCCCGGCCCGCTACACCGCTCAAACGCTGGACTGGCACGCCTGCGCGCCGGGCGAGCTGGCCGATCTGCCGCCGGGCACCGACATCTCGGGGCTCGAATGCTCCAGCTACCGCACGCCGCGAGACTGGGACCGCCCGGACGACGGGCAGGAGCTGACCATCGCGATCAGCAGGCTCAAGTCCACCGGCCCCACCACGGCGTCGGTGCTCACCAACCCGGGCGGCCCCGGCGGCGCCGGGCGCTGGTTCCCGGTCACGCTGCGCGGCCAGGAAAAGCTGCGGCAGCACCAGGAGATCATCGGCATCGACACCCGGGGCACCGGCCGCAGCACCAACGTCACCTGCGGCGGTGCGTTCGGCACCGGCGCCGATCTCGACCCGCGTAACCGGGATCCGCGCAACCTGAACCAGATCGTCGACGCGACCCGGTACACGGCGATCGCTTGCCACCAGGCCGCGGGCGAGCTGGGGGAGCTGATCAGCACCTTCCAGAACGTCCGGGACCTCGACCTGCTGCGCACCCTGCTCGGCCGGGACCGGATCAACTGGATCGGGTACTCGGCGGGCACCTGGCTCGGCGCGCACTACGCCCAGCAGTTCCCGCGGCACACCGGCCGGTTCGTGCTGGACTCCTCGACCCAGTTCACCGGCTCCTGGCAGCAGTCGTTCGACTATCAGCCGGAGGGCTACGAACGCCGCTGGCGGCAGGACTTCCTGCCGTGGCTAGCACGCTACGACGCCAAGTACCACTTCGGCACGAGCGGAGAGGCGGCCCGGCAAACCTACGAGAGCGTCCGGTACGCGCTGACCCGCGAGCCGGTCGAGCCGAACGGCACGAAGATCGGCGCGGTCGCGCTGGACTCGTTCCTCGTCGGCGCGCTGAAGGCCAAGAGCCAGTTCCCGCTGATCGCCTCGACGCTGGTCAAGGTCAAGACGCTGACCGACGCGCGGTCCTCGGCGCAAGCCAAGGACGAGGCCCGCACGGCGCTCGGCAAGACATTGTCGGAGAAGAAGAACGCCGGTCCGCTGGACACGACGGCCGGTTCCGATGACGCCATGGCGGCGACGCTGATCACCACCTTGTGCAATGACGGGCCGTGGACGGGCAACCGGCAGTCGCTGATCCGCCGGTCGCAGAAATACCTCGACCAGGGCGTGACGCTGCACAGTTCGCTGTGGATGGGGCTCCAGGTCTGCGCCTTCTGGCCGGGCCAGCCGCGGCCGATGCCGGTGCTGAACGGCAAGGGCGTGCCGCCGGTGGTGATCGTCCAGTCCGAGCACGACCCGGCCACGCCGATCGAAGGCGCGCGGAAGGCGCACGCCGCGTTCCAGAACTCGCGGATGCTGACTGTCACCGGGGAAGGCGACCACGGGATTTACGGGATCGGCGGCAACAAGGCCGTGGACAAGGTGGTCGACGAGTATCTGGTCGACGGCGTGGTTCCGGCGGACCAGAGCCTGCCGGGGCTGCCGTTGCCGTAGGTGGCTCGTGAGTGCCTATGCCGGTGAGAACCGGCGTAGGCACTCACGAGTCTCACGCTTCTTTGGCGAGCACCTTCAACGGCTCGTCCGTCAGCCGGTACACCGACCACTCGTCCTGCGGCAATGCCCCGAGCGCCCGGTAGAACCCGACCGCCGGGTTCCAGTTGAGCACCGACCACTCCAGCCGGTGGTAGCCCTTGTCCACGCACTCCGCGGCCAGCGTCGCCAGCAGCACCTTGCCGAGGCCCGAACCGCGCTGTTCCTCGCGGACGTACAGGTCTTCCAGGTAGATCCCGTGCGTGCCGCGCCAGGTGGAGAAGTTCAAGAACCACAAGGTGAATCCGGCGATCTCGCCGTCCACCTCGGCCACGTGGCCGAACAGCGCCGGGG
This sequence comes from Amycolatopsis sp. NPDC059235, assembly GCF_042754125.1. Classification (NCBI taxonomy): domain Bacteria; kingdom Bacillati; phylum Actinomycetota; class Actinomycetes; order Pseudonocardiales; family Pseudonocardiaceae; genus Amycolatopsis; species Amycolatopsis sp. NPDC059235. Next base: position 31,254 of record NZ_JBHZAG010000070.1, on the reverse strand, counting down.
CCTCGCCGAACAGCGCGCCGTGCAACTGCTCGGACGTGAGATGGCATTCCTGCGGGGCGCGTTCGTACTCGGCCAGCGCGTAGACGAGCTCCACGACGGCGTCGACGTCTTCCGGCCGGATCCGCCGTACGCGGGGGTCGGTCACTTCATCCCTCCAAGGCGGGCAGCAGGTTCAGGTGCTCGATCTGCGGTTCGCCGCGCTCGTCGCCGAGCACCGCGAGACCGGCCGGGTCCAGTCCGAAGTGGACACCCGAGGTGCCGGGCAGGCCGAGCCAGCGCGCGACGAGCACGCGGCTGAAGTGCCCGTGTCCGACCAGGACCACGTCGCCGTTCTCGATTTCGCGCCGGGCCCGGTCGAGCACCTTGTCCGCGCGCGCCTGTACGTCCTGCGCGCTTTCGCCGCCGGGGATCGGGCGGGTCCAGACGGTCCAGTCCGGGACCGTCTCGCGGATCTCCGGCGTGGTGACGCCTTCGTAGTCGCCGTAGTCCCACTCGGCCAGGTCCTCGGTGACCTCGTCCACGCGCAGGCCGGCGAGTTCCGCCGTGCGCAGCGCGCGGCCGCGCGGGCTGGAAAGCACCAGCCCCGGCCCGCCGAGCAGGGTTCGCAGGGTGCCGCCCGCCGCGCGCGCCTGGTCCTCGCCCGCCGGGGTCAGCGGGATGTCGGTGCGTCCGGTGTGCTTGCCGTTCGACGACCATTCGGTCTGGCCGTGCCGGAGAAGAAAGAGCCGATGTGCCACGCGGCCGAATATAGCCGGGGCGGGTTTGCCCGGCAGGCTCGTCGTGTGCTTCGCTACTGATGAGTAACTTCACTTCGGGAGGACTGATGGGTACGCCGTCGACGTACGGGCTGTGGCGCAAGCTGGCCGCAAAACCCGGTGGCAAGCAGCTGTTTTCCGCCGCGATGTGCTTGCGCGTGCCCTACTTCGGCACCGTCCTGCCGAGCATCAGGGAGATCCGTCCGGGGCACTGTTCGGTGACCGCGCCGAAGTGGTGGGGTGTGCACAACCACATCCGGACCTTCCACGCGATCGCCGCCTGCAACCTCGCCGAGATCGCGATGGGCATGCTGGCCGAGGCCACCGTCCCGGCCACGCACCGGTGGCTGCCCAAGGGCATGGAAGTGAGTTACGTCGCGAAAGCCGAAACCGGGCTGCGGGCGATCGCCGAATTGCCGGAGATCCCCGAGTTCGGCTCCGAGGGATTCGATCTTCCGGTTCCGGTGCGGATCGTGGACTCCCGCGGGACTGAGGTGGTCACCGCGACGATCACGGTGTGGGTCACGCCCCGGAAAGCCGCCTGACCGGCGAAACCTGTACGTCCCGTTACCCCGGCCGAGTGAAACTTAACACCGTTTACTGGGCAAATGCGAATAGTGTTCGTTTTAGCCTTGCCAGGGTGCTCCGCGCCACGTCAGCATGCCGGACATGGCCTCCCTCAACCGTCGCCGATTCCTCGGCCTCGCCGCGCTGAACTCCGCCGCGGCCCTCGGACTGACCAGCATTTCGGCGACGACCGCGCGCGCGGCCACCGTCGCGCCGCTGCCGGACTACTCGCCCGCGGTGGTGATCGGCACCGGGTACGGCGCGGCGGTCACCGCGCTGCGGCTCGGCGAGGCGGGCGTGCCCACGGTGATGCTCGAAATGGGCCAGCTGTGGAACGAAGCGGGCCCGGACGGCAAGGTCTTCTGCGACATGCTGAAGCCGGACCGGCGGTCGATGTGGTTCAAGAAGCGCACTGAAGCGCCGCTCGCGTCGTTCCTGTGGCTGGACATCGCGAACCACGACATCGATCCGTACGCCGGGGTGCTGGACCGGGTGAACTACGGCGGGATGTCGGTGTACGTCGGGCGCGGCGTCGGCGGCGGATCGCTGGTGAACGGCGCGATGGCGGTGCAGCCGAAGCGTTCGTACTTCGAGGAAATCCTGCCGCAGGTGGACGCCGACGAGATGTACGGCAAGTACTACCCGCGCGCCAACGCGGGCCTCGGCGTGAACCACATCGACGAGGACTGGTTCGAGACCTGCAAGTCGTATCAGTTCGCCCGCGTTTCCCGGAAAGCCGCGCAGAAAACCGGGCTGAAGACCACGTTCGTGCCGAGCGTCTACGACTTCGACTACATGAAGCAGGAAGAGGCCGGCACTGTCGAGCGTTCGGCGCTCGCGTCCGAGGTCATCTACGGCAACAACCACGGCAAACGCTCGCTGGACAAGACGTATCTCGCCGCCGCGCTCGGCACCGGGCACGTGACGATCCAGACGCTGAGCGAGGTCCGCGAGATCATTCAGCAGCAGGATGGCACGTACACGCTCGTCGTGCGCGAGTCCGACGCGCTCGGCAACGTGCTCGCCACCAAGCATCTGACCACGAAGTACCTCTTCCTCGGCGCGGGCAGCCTCGGCTCGACCGAACTGCTGGTGCGTGCCCGCGACACCGGACGGCTGCCGCGGCTGTCCGAGGCCGTCGGCCAGGGCTGGGGCACCAACGGCAACGTGATGCTCGGCCGCGCGAACCACGTGTGGGACACGACCGGCAGCCTCGAAGCCGGGATGCCCGCGCTCGGCATCGACGACTGGGACAACCCGACGCATCCGGTGTTCGCCGAGATCGCGCCGGTGCCCGCCGGGCTCGAGACGTGGGCGAGCCTGTACCTGGCGATCACCAAGAACCCCGAACGCGGCCACTTCGCCTACGACGCCGCCAGCGATTCGGCGAAACTGCAGTGGACGCCGGACCAGGGGCAGCCGTCGATCGACGCGGCGAAATCGTTGTTCGACCGGATCAACAAGGCGAACTCCACGATCTACCGCTACGACCTCTTCGGCGACACGCGGGCGTTCGAGAACCGTTTCACCTACCACCCGCTCGGCGGATTGGTGCTCGGCGACGCGACCGACAACTACGGGCGCGTGAAGGGCTACCGGAACCTGTACGTGATGGACGGTTCGCTGATTCCCGGCAGCACCGGCGTGAACCCGTTCGTGACGATCACCGCGCTGGCCGAGCGCAATATCGAACGGGTCATCGCCGAGGACGGCGTGCGCGCCTAGCGGTGCGCTGACCGCAGCTTTTCGTAGTACGCCACGCAATCCGCGTACGAGGGCAGCAGGCCCTGGTCGAGCGCTTCGGCCAGGGTCGGCGCTGCTTTGTCCTTTTCGGACACAATGGGCGCCAGTCCGGCGGGCCACGGCAGGTCCAGCGCCGGGTCGAGCGGGTTGATGCCGTGCTCGCCCGCCGGGTTGTACGGCTCCGAGCAGAGATAGGCCATCACGGTGTTGTCTTCCAGCGCGATGAAGGCGTGCCCGATTCCTTCCGCCACGTACACCGCGCGGAATTCGGCCGAGTCGAGCCGTGCCGAGTCCCACTCGCCGAATGTCGGCGAGCCGACGCGCAGGTCCACCACCACGTCCAGCAGCGAACCGCTCGGGCAGTAGACGTACTTCGCCTGTCCCGGCGGGGTGTCGGCGAAGTGCACGCCGCGGATCGAGCCCGCGCGGGAAACGCTGTGGTTCGTCTGCGCGACCCGCAGCGGGTGCCCGGCCGCGCGGACGATCGCCTCCTCCTGGAACGGCGCGACGAACAGCCCGCGTTCGTCCGGGAACACGCGCGGGACGAACTCGAAAGCGTCGGGGACCTTGAGCGGGCGGAAGTCCATGGCCGTCACCATATCGAGTGCGATTTCCGGAGGCGGAACGGAACTGCTTCCGAAACCGGACGGACGTCTTGGGAATCGCGAATCTGTGACATGAGCCGCACCGAGGGGTCGGGTGCGACCGGGGGCCTGTCATGATTGACGAACCGCAGCGTCGGCGGCCATCGCCACACCCCACGGATCGGATGGCCGTGCAGACGCCTCGCCGACAGGCCGGCGCTACCGCGCTGGGCTGCCGTCCGGAGGACGAGTTCCCACACGCGACGGGCGTGTTCGCCCGTCGACCAGGTGGTCCCCCGCTCGCAGTCCCAGGAGTACGTTCGATGACCCAGACCCATCCGCCCGCTTCCGTCATTCCCACGACAGGAACCCCGATGACCGACCAGGCCAGCACCGTCGCGGCCGTGACCGACGCCGAGATCTTCACCGGGCACGAGGGCGGCAAGCTCTCCGTGGCGGCGACCCGGCCGATCTCCGACCCGCGCGACCTCTCGATCGCCTACACGCCCGGCGTGGCGAAGGTGAGCCGCGCGATCGCCGAGGACGCGGCCAAGGCGAAGCGGTACACCTGGGCGGACCGGCTCGTGGCAGTGGTCAGCGACGGCACCGCGGTGCTCGGCCTCGGGGACATCGGCGCGAGCGCTTCGCTGCCGGTCATGGAGGGCAAATCGGTCCTCTTCAAGACCTTCGGCGGGCTGGACTCGATCCCGCTGGTGCTCGACACCACCGACGTCGACGAGATCGTCGAGACCCTGGTCCGGCTGCGCCCGTCGTTCGGCGCGGTCAACCTCGAAGACATTTCCGCGCCGCGCTGCTTCGAGCTGGAAGACAAGCTGAAGGAAGCGCTCGACTGCCCGGTCATGCACGACGACCAGCACGGCACGGCGATCGTCACCCTCGCCGCGCTGCGCGGGGCGAACCTGGTGCTCGACCGCGACATCGCCGGCGAGCGGGTCGTGGTGTCCGGGGCCGGCGCGGCTGGGGTGGCCTGCGCGAAGATCCTGCTCGCGGCCGGCGTCGCGGACGTGACGGTGCTTGATTCGCGCGGCATCGTCCACGCGGGACGCGAGGATCTGAACCCGATCAAGCGGCAGCTGGTGGAGACCACGAACAAGGCCGGGCTGACCGGCGGGTTGGCCGAGGCGTTGCGCGGGGCCGATGTGTTCCTCGGGTTGTCCGGCGCGACGATCGATCCCTCGCTGCTGTCGACGATGGCGGATGACTCGATCGTGTTCGCGCTGTCCAATCCGGACCCGGAGGTGCATCCGGCGGTTGCCGCGCAGCACGCGGCGATTGTCGCCACTGGGCGTAGTGACTTCCCGAACCAGATCAACAACGTGCTGGCGTTCCCCGGGGTGTTCCGCGGTGCGTTGGATGCTGGGGCTCGGGCGATCACGGAGAACATGAAGCTGGCTGCCGCGGAGGCGATCGTGGCGGTGGCTTCGGATGATCTTGGGCGGGATCGGATTGTGCCGAGTCCGCTGGATCCTCGGGTCGCGCCGGAGGTTGCTGCTGCGGTGGCCAAGGCTGCTGAGCAGGACGGCGTGACTGGCTGATTGCTTGTGGGGAGGGCTCCTCGGTCTTGGTTGCCGGGGAGCCTTTCTTTTTGCCCGCTTTTTGGACTTGCTGGTCCATTTTTTGGTCGGCACGGTGGGTTTCATGAAGATCGGATTGCGCGGATACGGCGTTTGGCAGGTCGGGGCGTTGACGACTCCGGCGATGGCTGCCGAGATCGAGCAGTTGGGGTATTCCGGGCTGTGGCTCGGCGGTCCTGGGGTGGATCTGGCCGGGATTGACGAGCTGCTGGCGGCTACCGAGTCGTTGGTAGTGGGGTCGAGCATCGTCAATGTGTGGTCGGGGGATCCGGCGGTGCTGGCTCGCTCGTATCAGCGGGTGGCTTCGAGGTTTCCCGGGCGGTTTGTGCTCGGGATCGGGGTCGGGCATCGGGAGCAGTCGGCGGGGTATGAGCGGCCGATGGATGCTGTTCGGCGGTTTCTTGATGTGCTGGATGCGGGTGGGGTGCCGGTTTCCGGGCGGGTGCTCGCTGCGTTAGGGCCTCGGATGTTGGAGCTGGCTGCTGAGCGGGCTGGTGGGGTGGTGCCGTATTTGGTTCCGCCTTCGCATACTCGGGTGGCTCGGGAGACGGTGGGTTCTGCTGGGTTTGTCGCGCCGGAGCAGAAGGTGGTGGTGGATTCGGATGTGGTTCGGGGTCTAGAGGCGGCTCGGGGGCGGGTTCGGAATCCTTATTTGGGGTTGGTTAATTATGTGAGCAATTTGCGGCGGTTGGGGTATTCGGAGGAGGATTTGGCTGGGTCTGATCGGTTGATTGGCGATCTCGTGGCGGTGGGGGACGTTTCCGCGGTTGTCGCGCGGTTGGGGGAGCATCGGGCGGCTGGGGCGGATCATGTTGTGGTGCAGGTGATTACGGAGAAGTACCAGACGCATCCTGGGTTGCCTGGGGTGCGGTTGCAGGTTTACGACGATGAGGTGATGGGGGTTTATCGGGAGTTGGCGGAGGGGTTGTTTTAGAAGTGGGTCAAACTGCGAGCTGCCATAGCGCGCTGATAGGCAGTGCGCGGAATTTCGCTCCGAATGGAAGCGTGTCGGGTCCGGTATGGAGCACATAGCCGGCTAGGAAGTCGTCCCCGAGCCGTTGTTCGAGATGGCGGAGGCCGCGGAAGTCGCCGGATGTCACGGTGGTGGCTGCCTTGACTTCGATGGCGACTACCTGGCCACGCGGGTTTTCGAGGACGGCGTCCACTTCGACTTTGTCTTTTGTCCGGTAGTGGTACAACTCGGCCCGATTATCGGACCACGTAAGCTGCCTGGCGAGTTCCATGAGGACGAATCCTTCGAGGAGGGAACCGAATTCGCCGCCCGGACGGATGAGGGCGGCGGGTTCGGCTTGCACGAGATCCGCCGCGATCCCGGTGTCCACGAACGCGACCTTGGGAGTGTCGACCGTGCGTGCTGTGATGGTGCGGGACCACGCGGGGATTCGTTTGATCAAGAAGATCTCTTCGAGCAAGCTGAGATATCGTTGGGTGGTGTGATAAGTCAGGCCGGCATCGTTCCCGAGCGAGTTCGGCACGAGCAATCCGGCGTTCCGGCCTGCGACGAGCCGCAGCAGCGCGCGCAGTTGGGTGAGCTTTTCAATCTCGCCCAGCTGCCGGATGTCCCGGGTGATCAAGTCCTCGAGATAGGACTGGAAGAAGCGAGCACGCCGGCGCGGTTCGGTTCGCCGGACTGCCTCGGGGAATCCTCCTCGGACCGCTCGGTCGGCATAGTCTCGACGGCTGAGTTCGGAGCGGTGGTAAAGATCAGGGCCCAGCGTGAACGCGGCGTCGACGAAGTCGTCTCGAGTGCCATCGATCTCGCCTTGCGACAGCGGCCATAGCTCGATGGTTTCGCTGCGGCCCGGCAACGTGTCAGGGAGTCCTCGAAGGGCAAGGATCTGTGACGAACCGGTGAGCAGGTAGCGGCCCGGGCGAGGGTCTGCGTCGACTGCGGCCTTGATCGGCAGGAAGAGCTCCGGCGCTCGCTGGATCTCGTCGATGACCATCAGCCTGTCAAAGTCGACGAACCCGCTTGGGTCAGCATGTGCTGCCGCCAGATCCTGAGGATGGTCGAGATTGCGAACCTCGACGGACGAATCGTTCGCGATCATGCGCGCGAGCGTGCTCTTGCCTGCCTGGCGCGCACCGTTGATCAAGACGACTCGGGTGTCGCCGAGCGCCTCAGCGACCAAGGTCTGTGCGCGCCTGCCGAGTAGGTCGATTCCTGCGGTCACAGTCAGTTATTCTAGCAGGTGAAGTGCCTAAACTCAGCTTATCTAAGGAGTTGATCTTCAATCTGGCCGCTAGGGTGACTGCAATCTGGCCGCAGTGGGATCTTCAATCCAGCCGCTCGGCCCGCTTCAATCTGGCCGCTCGGCGACGCGCGCGACGTTAGCCGGGGAGTAGTTCTGCCAGGCGGTGTCGGGGGACGTCTACCAGGCGTAGGTCCGCTAGGTCCTCGGGGACGTTCAGTGCGGCGTTCGCCAGCCTCGCGTGGGCGCGGGTCAGCAGGTCGGACGGGTGGTCCACGACGTCTGCGGCGACGATGGCGTGGCGGTTGTCTGGGGTGCTGCGGAGCAGGCGCAGCCGATACTTGTCCGCCACTAGCGAGGTCAGGGCTGCTTGGGCGGCGGCGTCTGCGAGGTCGGGGTGGTTGTTCGGTACCAGCAGGGCGAGGCGGCGGGCGTTGGTGCCCAGCAGGGTGCGCAGGAGCCAGGGGCCTGGATCAGCGGAGAGGTCCATCGCGACGGCGTCGCCCTCGGGGCCGGACGTGGCCCAGCCGACTGGGCGGGTTTCCAGGGCGAGGCCGCCTTCGGAGGCGATTTCTCGGGCGGCTGCTAGGAGACCCGGTTTGGTGGCGGCCGATTCTACTGACTGCGGGCCGTGGGTGTAGATCGCGGAGCTTCCCTTGCGGGCGAACGATTTCTTGGCCTTCGCGGTGGGTTGGCAGACGTAAAGGTCCGCTGCGCTGCCGATTGCTTGTGCGCCGGTGTAGCGGTTGAAGTCCGGGAGGATCGCTTCGAAGGTCAGGCCCAGGGTGGCGAGCGAGCGTTGTACCTGTGCGCCTAGGGCGGGGTGGCGCGGGCTGTAGCCGTAGGCCAGCAGGATTCGGCCTTCGGTGGGTTCCTTCAAAGCTTGCACTGCTCGTGCGGCGAAGAGGCCCATGCCTTCGGGGGTATAGGGCGGATCGCTGAAGACTAGGTCTGCTTTGCCAGTGAGAGCCGGGGGCAGGCCGACGCGCAGGTCGGCGTGGGCGGTGAAGATGGTGCGTTCGCCGGTGGTGTCCAGGTAGGACAGGACGCGTTCGTCCAGGTCCACTACGGACAGTTCGGCGTCCGGGCACACTGCGCGCACGGCAAGGGAAGTCAGGTCGTGGTCGCCCAGGAACAGGACCTTGCTGCGGCGGAGGTCGTAGCGAGAGTTCAGCCACAATGCGCGGCGCAGCACCGTCTCGGGGGTCGCTTGCACGTGGTCCAGGGCGGCCAGCGGCGGCGGGACGGCGGCGATTCGTTCGGCCAGCATGGTGAGCAGGGCGGGCTGGTCCGCGACTGCGGCGTCGAGGGGGTCGGGCAAAGGAGGCAGGGAGTAAGCGGCGTAGGAGGGGCGCGAGTCGGGGGCGATTCGGACGCCGGCGGGGGAGCGCTCCAGGTCCGGTTCCAGCGCCGCGAGAAGGTCTTCGACGCTTCGGCGCGGGGCGGCGGTGAGCCGCACTAGGTCGGGCAGTTCGTACGAGCCGCTGCGCAGCAGGCCTAGCACTTCGTAGAGCGGGCGGACGGCGGCGCCGTGTGCGGCGAGGACGTCGTCTAGGGCGGTCACGGGGTCCCAGACTAGTCGGCCACCCTGCGGGACGGGCTGCCAAGGCCGCGCGAGTGGGCTACCGTCGGACTCTGCACCGGACGTGGGGAGAAGTCTGTGACCATCGAATTCCGAGACGTCGTCAAACGCTATCCGGACGGCACGGTCGCGGTCGACGGCCTCTCGCTCACCGTGGAAGACGGCACGATCACGGTGTTCGTCGGACCCTCCGGTTGCGGCAAGACCACCTCGCTGCGGATGATCAACCGGATGGTCGAGCCCACCTCGGGCGCGGTGCTGCTGGACGGCAAGGACGTCAGCGAAGGCGACCCGGCGGTGCTGCGCCGCGGCATCGGTTATGTGATCCAGCACGCCGGTCTGTTTCCACACCGGACAGTGCTCGACAACATCGCCACCGTGCCGCTGCTGTCCGGATGGGACAAACGCAAAGCGCGCGCTCGCGCGGGTGAGCTGCTGGAGACGGTCGGGCTCCCGACGGAACTGGGGAAGCGGTATCCGGCGCAGCTGTCCGGTGGGCAGCAGCAGCGTGTCGGCGTGGCCCGTGCGCTCGCGGCCGATTCGCCGGTGTTGTTGATGGACGAGCCGTTTTCGGCGGTTGACCCGGTGGTTCGCGAAGGGCTGCAGGACGAGCTGCTGCGGCTGCAATCCCAGCTGGGCAAGACAATCGTGTTCGTCACGCACGACATCGACGAGGCTGTGCGGCTCGGCGACAAGGTCGCGGTGATGCGCGTCGGCGGGAAGCTCGCGCAGTACGGCACTCCGGCTGAGGTGCTGCGGCATCCGGTGGACGACTTCGTCGCGTCGTTCGTCGGCCGCGATCGTGGGTATCGCGGGCTTTCGTTCCTTCCGGCGAGCGGCGTCGAGGTGTCGCCGGCTCGCACGATCGATCTCGGCAGCAAGGTCGACGGTCTGTCGGAGGGCTGGCTGCTCGCGGTGAACGACGAGAAGCAGCCGCGCGGGTGGCTGCCGCCAGGATCCACTGTGGACGGTCCGCTGGCGGAAACCGACCTCGTGGCAGGCGGATCGCTGTACGTGCAGGGCACGCCGATCCGCGGAGCGCTCGACGCGGCGCTGTCGTCGCCCGCCAGCCTCGGCGTCGTCGTGGACGAGGAGAACCGCGTGCTCGGGACGGTGGTCGCGCACCAGGTCTTGGATGTAATCGAGGCCTCCCCGCAGGCGTCCTGATGGGCGACTTCTTCGGCGAACTCGGCCGGTACCTTTCGAGCGCCAACAACCGCGACGAGATCCTCTCCAATCTCCTCGAGAACATCTATCTCGCGCTGGTGCCGCTGGTCGCGGGCATCGTGCTGGCGATCCTGCTCGGCTGGCTCGGGCATCGCTGGCGGCCCGCGCGCAGTGTGCTGCTGGTAGTGGGGAATCTGCTGTACACGATTCCGTCGCTGGCGCTTTTCGTGGTGATTCCCGGCATTATCGGCACGAAGATTCTCGACAGCGTCAACGTGATCGTCGCGCTGACGATCTACACCACCGCGCTGCTGGTTCGTCCGGTGCTCGACGCGCTGGAAGCCGTGCCGCCGCACATCGTCGCGGCGGCCACGGCGATCGGGTATCGCGAGCCGCGCCGGTTCTTCAGCGTCGAACTTCCGCTCTCGGTGCCGGTGCTCGCGGCCGGGGTCCGGGTGGCGTCGGTGAGCAATATCAGCCTGGTCAGCGTCGGTGCGCTGATCGGGACCGGAGCGCTGGGCGTGCTGTTCACCGACGGATTCCAGCGGGAATACTTTTCGCCGATCGTGGTCGGGATCGTGCTGACGATGCTGCTCGCGCTGATCGTCGACCTGCTGCTGGTGGTGCTGCGCAATCTGTTGACGCCCTGGGAGAGAGCGGGTCGCGCGCCGGCCGCGGAGGTGGCGGGATGATCGGCGACGTTTTCACCTGGTTCACCACCGCCGCGAACTGGCAGGGCTCGGGCGGCATTCTCGCCCGGCTGGCCCAGCACGTCGGCTACATCGCGCTGGCGCTGGTCATCGCGCTGGTGATCGCGATCCCGATCGGACTGTTCGTCGGCCACACCGGCCGCGGCGGGGTCGTGCTGGTCGGTGTCGGCAACGCGATCCGCGCGCTGCCGACGCTCGGGCTCGTCACGTTCCTGTTCCTGCTCTTCACCGAAAGCACCACGGCGACGATCATCGGCCTGGTAGTGCTGGCGATCCCGCCGGTGCTGGCCGGGACGTACGCCGGTCTGCAGGCGGCCGAACACGATGTCGTCGACGCCGCGCAGGGCATCGGGATGACCGGCTGGCAGCGGCTGTGGCAAGTCGAGGTGCCGATCGCGCTTCCGTTGGTGCTGGGCGGAATCCGCAACGCCGTGCTGCAACTGATCGCGACCGCTGCGGTGGCCGCGTACGTCGGACTCGGCGGCCTGGGCCGGTTCCTGCTCGACGGACTGGCCATTTTGGACTACACCGAGGTCGTCGCGGGCGCGATTCTCACCGCCCTGCTGGCGATCGTGGTCGACCTGCTGCTCGCCGCGGCGCAGCGGGCGTTGGTGCCCAAGGGGGTCCGGCTGGCCGCACAGGCGGCGTCCGGCCGGGCAGTGGCTGCGGGAGGAGCAGCGTGAAACGGTGGGGGATCCTGGTCGCCGGCTTGGCATTGCTGGCGTCGGCATGCGGAAACCCGCTGTCCGGCGGCGGTGAGGGCGGGAGTACCGGCGATATCATCATCGGTGCTTCCGATGTCGGGGAAAGCTCTTTGCTGGCGCAGATTTACGCCGGAGCTCTGCGGAATGTCGGCGCGCACAACGTGACGGTCCGACCGCCGGTCGGCAGCCGCGAGGTTGTCGTGAAAGCGTTGCAAGACAAGTCTTTGTCGGTGGTGCCGGATTACTCGGGGAACCTGCTTCGGTATTTCGACAAGAACACCCCGGCGACCACTTCGGAAGATGTCTATGCGCAGCTGAAGCAGAAGATCCCGGCTGGCTTTGAAGTTCTCGCGCAGTCACCCGCGCAGGACAAGGATTTGCTCGTGGTGGGCAAGGAACTCGCGGCCACCGGGGTGAAGACGTTCTCCGACCTGGGACCGCGCTGCAAGGACCTGGTGATGGGCGGGCCGGGGCAGTGGAGCAGTCGGTGGAAGGACCGGATCAAGCAACTGTACGGGTGCGAGTTCAAGGAAATCCGCACCACGGACACCGGCGGCCCGGTGACGGTGGCGGCGCTGAAGTCGGGCGATGTGCAGGTAGCGGATTTGTTCAGCACGTCGGCGACTATTGCGTCCAATGGGTTTGTGCCGTTGGAGGATGACAAGCACATGTTCCCGGCGCAGAACATCGTGCCGTTGGTGTCGCGGGGGACGCTGAACGATGCCGAGACGGCTGCGTTGAACCGGGTTTCGGCGGCGTTGACCACTGAGCAGTTGACTGAGTTGAACGTGCAGTACACGGATGAGAAGCGGAATGCCAAGGACGTCGCTGAGGAGTTTTTGCGGCGGAATGGGTTGAAGTCTTAGCTGAGCGCGGTGTATTCGGGTGGTGGGTTGAGTAGCTCTGGGTGCTTGGTCCAGTAGAGCTCGCCGCGGTGCTGCATGACCCAGGCGAAGTGGCGGCGTTCGTCTTCGAGGTTGTCGACGTATTCTTCCTCTGTCACTGCTCGGGGATCACTGCTTTCTCGATAGCCTCGAAAATGTCCGCGTCGGTCTCCTGCTGCCACTGCGGGAGCTGATCCCAGTCCGCGACATACGCTGGCTTCGGGTCCGGGATGTGCTGGTGAATCTGCGCGATCCAGCACAACGCCACGAAGCGGCTCTTCTGTGAGCGGCTCAGTTTCGCAGTGCTGCCACCGGAAATCTCGACGAACTGACGAACCTGCGCGTAGACCGCGGCGGCGCTGGCTCGCTCCCATCCTGGCGTTTCTTCCCACGGCGTGACGTAACCAGGCTTGGGCTCGCCGGGGAAATGCCGCTTGACGCCGGCAATCCAGGCTTCGCGGAAGATCCGGCCGGGTTCCTCAGGCACGATGGCGCTCCTTGCAGGTCAGACGACCGAGACGGTCTTGAGCTGGACGATTTGCTGGTCGAGATGCCGGACGTGACCGTCTGCCAGGAACGGCTTCAGTTGCGGCCGGAGGTTGTGCAGCATCCGCCCCACGTAGCCGGCCGAGCCGGTTTGCCGGGCGGCGTCGAGAGCGGCGTTGCCGTACATGACGAGCTGGTCGGTGTCTCGGCGCTGTACGCCGACCAAGGCGAGGTCAGCCAGAAGACTTCCTCGCCTGCGGGCGGAAACGGTCCGGTCGAGCGCGTCGGCAAGCGCGACTTCCGCTAGTTCGGGGCGGCGCAGCTCGACGTAGCAGCGGCCGCGTTCTTCGGCCAGCCGCGAACCTTCGAACCGCAGCCAGCCGCTCGTGCGCGCTGGGCCGCTGAGGTGCGTGACCTGTTCGGCCGCGTCGAGGGCGCGCTCGCATGCTGTGAGGTCGCCGAGCCCCGCATAGGTCTGTGCTTGCACCGCAGCGACCCAGGGCCGGGTAGCAAGGCCGGAGTCGCCGCGTTTGGCGAGGAAGGCAGCGCCGTTGAGAAGCGGTGCCGCGTCAGTGAATCGGCGCTCGTAGACACCAAGAAAGGCGTGCCTGGTCAGGGCACAGGCCCATAGATCGAAGGCTTCCGCCTCCTTGCTGGCATTCGCGGCCAAGGAGTAGCACTGCGCCGCGTCCGGGTATTGGTCGCTGTCGAAGAAGATCTCGCCGCAGAGCTGGAACAAGTCTCCCGCGAGCTGGCACAGCCGCCGTCGCCCGGCCTGAGTTTGCGGCTCGTGCAGTGCCTGGTTGAGAACGGACAGCTGGCTGCGCACCACCGGGAAAGCCAGGCGTTTGGACTTGGATTGCGCGAAAGCCTGCCAGAGCCGCTCGTTGACCTTGCCGTATTCGTCGAGCGTTCCCGGATCGAGCTTGGCCGGGCGGGACCCGGCGGCCTCCAGCCGGTCGAGATCAAGCTGATCCGCGGCGGGTAGGGCGAGCAGGCTGCTGGCGAGGCTCAGCAGGCGCAACACTTCGCGACGGTTCACGTCGTCTCGCCCTTCGTCGACCACGGGCTCCGGGTCTGGGCCGGCGGTTGGCACCTTGAACCACAACAGGTCGACCGGGATTCGAAGAACACCAGCCCACTGTATGAGCGTGGCGAGGTCTTGCGGAGCCGGCCCGTTCTCGATCCGGCTCAGTTGCGGCTGCGTGAGGCCGAACCATCCCGCGACCACACCCTGTGACAGCGGGCGACCGTGCCACGGGTGGTAGCGGTAGGCCTGGATGACCCGGCCCATGTGCCAGGCGTCGACCGCCTCCCGAACCTGGTCGGTGTGCCAGAATTCCACCGGTACGTTCGGGGCGCTGACCAGCGTGTTCCGCCGCTGGTCGCGGCAGGCCGAGCACAGGCTGCCGCGGTGATCTCCGGCCAGCCGCGCTCCGCAGCGACAGTGCTGCGCGGTCGGGCGTATCCCCATCTCGTACCCGGTCCTTACTTCGTGTGAAGTGTCTGTGGCTCCGTGTGTCACCAGCCTAGACAGTCGATATGCGCGGCGCGTATGCGTCGCGCGCATTTTTTCCACTGAAAGATCGCGATAGCCGCTGTCGGCAGCCCCGGCGAACCTTGGGCAAGGACACCGGCGAGCGACGACGGAGGTTGGGATGGATGCAGTGATTTACCTGGATCTCGCACATATTCACCCGGTTGTCGGACGCATCTGGCATCGGACCGACGTGGCTGCGGTCCCGGAACCGGGGCAGTCGGTGACCATGCTGTGCGGGCTGATCGCCTTCGCGGCGTTCGAACGCTACGACCAGCGAAGCGCGAACGGTCCGCTCAGGCAGTGCCCGTACTGCGACCTGATTTATCGCCAGTCGCTCGGCTGGGTCGTTCCTCCCGGGAACTCGGCTCCTCGTCGACGTTGAGAATTTTTCCGGCAACAACCAGAGGACGACATGCGAGGCACGAGTGCGCTGACACCGCGTGCGAGAGCCCTTGGCACCGCGCTGCGTCGCGCGCGGGTCGATGCGCGGTTCGGGTTGCGAGAGCTAGCGCGGCGGGTTGGCATCAATGCCGCGCTCTTGTCGAACTGGGAGCAGGCGCTGCGAGTGCCCAGCGTGGACGATGTAGCCGGTCTTCTAGGCGCGCTTGGGGTTACTGGTCAGCGCAAAGAAGAATTGCTCGGCTTGGCGCGTGGTGTCCTGGGGCCGAATTGGGTTGCCGATAGCGGCCAAACGGTGGCCGACATCGTCTCGTCGCTCGAGCGGACGGCCGCCGCCGTGATCGCCTGGCATCCGCTCCTCATCCCTCGCGTACTGCAAACCGCTGAATATGGCCGCATCGCGGCATCCGCCGTGCCCTACGGTTGTTCGGCTCCGACTGAAGCCTATGTCGGAGAAAACGCTCTCTCCACTGTGGTGGGTGGCTCGGACACGATGGGACGCCAGATCTGTTTCCTGGCTGAAACCGCAGCTGCGGAAGAAGGTCCCATAGTGCGAGTCGTCCCGGCGAGCGTCGGCTGGCATCCCGCACTGTCGGGGCCGTTTACCCTGTATCGAACGGCTAATGCGGCCGTGGTGCATTGCCAACACCACGACGCTGCCACGTTTCTCTTTGAGAATAAGGAGAACGGCAGGCATCAGCCTGTGGTCGCGTCACTGCGCAGGCTGGCCCTGAGCGAGCAAGAGACTGTGGAATTCCTTCTCAGGAAGGCTCAAAGCCGGTCGAAGGCCGCAGCGTAGCGGAACGCTCCTCGGTTTTCCGGGGCGTACGCCGCCAGCCGGAGGGCCTGGAAGTGCGGAGCCCATTCCGGCACCGGGGGCGTGATGCCGAGCGTTTCGGCCAGTACGAAGCCGAAGCGGGAGTAATAGCCCGGGTCGCCCAGCAGGATGATCAGGCCGTACCCCAGGGCATTGGCCGCACCGATCGTCGCGTGGACCAGGGCTGAGCCCGCTCCGCTGCGTTGGTGGTCGGGGAGGACGCCCAGCGGGCCGAAACCGATGGCGGATTCCGGATCGTCTCCGAGGTGGCCTGGGCTGGAGCAGGCGTGGCCGATCAGCTCGCCGTCGCGGTGGGCGACGAACGAGAGGGCGGGGAGCAGATCGCCGTCGGTCGTTAGTTCGGTGACTAGCTTGGCCTCGGGGATTTCGCCGGTGACATCCTTGTTATGGGCGCGGAAGGCGGCGGTGTGCACGGCGTGGATCGCGGGTGCGTCGTCGGCGGTCGACTGGCGGATCTGCATGCCGTTCAGTCTCCCTGAGCGGCGGGCTGCGCGGAAATTGATTTCAGGGCTGGACGGTCGTCGCGCATGAAAAGCAGAACCGCCGCTCCCACGAGCGGTCCGGCGGCCAGGGTGAGGAAAGCCGCGTAGAACGAGCCGGTCGCGTGGAAGACCGGGCCCACCACCGCGGGCACGATTACGCTGCCCAGCTGCCAGAAGGCGTTCACGGCACCGGCGGCGGAACCGGCTAGGCGGGGGCCGGTCAGGGCGGGGATCATGGCGGCGGTCAGGGGGCTGTACGCGTAGGCGCCGATGCCGAGAATCGGGGCCACGACAAGGAAAGCGCCGTAGCTGTTCAGAGAACCGAAGACCAACAGCGCCGCGCCGAAGAGGATGAGGACCGCGATGATGGGGATTCGCCTGCCCAGGCCGATTTTGTCGGTGAGCCAGCCGATCAGCGGTTTGATGACCACCGCCGTCCCGGAGAAGATCACCAGGACTACGCCCGCCCGCACGGGGTCGATGTGTTCGCCTCGGATCATCAGGGTGTTGGACCACGTGACAAAACCGTAGGTGCCCCACAGGCCGCCGAAACCGGCCAAACCCAGCAGCAGCAGGTCGCGGTTGCGGAAAAGCGGGCGTGGGTTCGGCAGGGTGCGGCGGTCCGTCGAGGGGGTGCCGTTGCGGATGAAGGCCAGGCACAGCAGGCCGAGCACGACGGTGACTCCGCCGAAAAGGTGGTACGACACTGGCCAGCCGCTGTTCTTCACCAGGGTGGGGACGACGGCGTTCGCTACGACGGTGCCCAGCGACGTCGCGGTCATGAAGATGCCGCTCGCCAGGCCGTGCTCGTCCGGGCGGAACCAGGTGGTGATCAGCTTGAGCCCGGCGGAGAAGTCGACCCCGGCGAAGAGGCCGAGCAGAGCTTGCAGGACCAGGCCCCAGGCAATCGAGGTGGTTGAGCCGAACCCCACCATCAGGACGCCCGCGACCAGGGAACTGATGCCGAGGATGGCGCGGCTGCCCAGCCAATCGGAGAGGAAGCCGCCCGCGGTGTTGGAGATGACGTAGCCGATGTAGTAGCAGGTGGCGAAGATCCCGAGCGCGGCCAGCGGGACGCCGAGCGAATCGCTGACCGCCGACGACGCCGGGCCCCACGTCGACCGGTCTACCGAGGTCATCGTGAACACTGCCCAGCAGAGCAGCAGGACGACCCAGCGATAGCGGCTCGGCATGGGGGCTCCTTCGGCCTGGGGACGATCAGGGAAGGTTCTCGTTACCGGGTCGACGGGTCAAGCCACCGCGTCTTGGCGGTGCAGTTCGGCGCGGATCGCGCGGACGTCGTGGGCTCGGCCGTCGATGTACTGTGCGGCGGCGATTCCCGCCGCGTGGCCGGTCGCGAAGGCGGTGCCCATGACTCGGACGGAGGCGTACGCGTCGTCGTCGGAGCTGGTCAGGCGGCCGACGGCCCAGAGGTTCGCGGTGTCGGCGGAGCAGATCGCGCCGTAGGGGAGGTCGTACCAGCCTCGGTCGGCGATCGGTTCGTAGCGGGTGACGCCCGGGCCCGCGTGGTCTTCGATCGGCCAGCCGCAGCGGCCGATGGACGCGTCCGGACGCTTGCGAGCGGTCAGGACGTCGCGGCCGGTGAGTTGTTCGCGGCCGACCAGGTGACGGCCTTCGCGGATGCCCAGCTGTGGCCCGGTTTCCTCGAGGCGGGCCGACGACCAGCCGGCCAGGTGTTTGCGCAGGGCGTCCAGGTATTGCCATGCCTGCCGTCGCGCGTTGGCTTCGTCGCGGCTTAGCGCGGCGGCGTCCAGGACGTCGGTGTGTTCGTCCACGAGCAGCGCGATTACGTTGCGGGTCAAGGGAAGATGCACGGCGATGCCGTAGTCGCGAGGCAGCCGGATGCCGGTTTCTCGTTGGTACGCGGCGACTGCGGCGCGCAGGCCCTCGCGCGAAAGGTCGGCGTCTTCGGGAACGCCGGAGAATCGGCAGACGAGCGTGCTGGTCTGCCGGTCGCTCAGCGGCGCGACGCGGACGGCGGCTCCAGCGGCGGCCAGGAGTGCGCCGTCGCCGCTGGCGTCGATGAACGCGCCGGCGGTGACGCGTTCCAGGCCGCCGCGGTGGTGCAGTTCGACCTCGGTGACGACGCCGTGCGTCCGCTTCGCGCCGATGAGCTTGGTGTGCAGGAGGACGTCCACGCCGGCGTCGGCGGCCAGCTCGTCGTAGACCAGTTTGGTGGTCTCCAGGTCGAGCAGGACGATCTTGTTGCCGGTCCAGCCCATCGTCTTTTCTTCGTAGGCGCCGCGCCGGCGCAGCCGCCGCAGCACCTCCTCGCCGACGCCCGCGACGACCTGCTCGCCGGTCTGGTCGAAGAAACCGCACAGGGTCAGCACGGAACTGATCGTCGCCGCGCCGCCAAGGTACGGGTACTGCTCGACCAGCAGCACCCGCGCCCCGGTCCGCGCCGCCCCGGCCGCGGAGGCGATACCCCCAGCACCGCCTCCGACTACGACGACGTCGTAGTGCACTTCGGTCCTCCTCGGTGTTTGTCAACCAGTCAACTTGGTCCGGCCGGAGCGTCGCCACTGCCTTTACGGCACCCCGGGCATAACCGGAAGGTATAGCTACGAATTAGAGAAAGTATGAAACTCATACAAGTTGGCGTACGCTCGAAGCCATGGACACCAAGGCAGCCGGATACCGGCGCAAGGTCAACACGATCAACCGGGTCATCACTGCCCTGCAGCGCGCGGGGCTCGCGTTCGGGCCGATGGAGCTGCTCACCGTCCCCGGGCGGCGCAGCGGCGAGCCGCGGACGTTTCCGTTGGCGGTATTGAAAGTTCAGGGCGAGCAGTACCTGATCCAGGCGTTCCCGAAGGCGGCGTGGGTGGCGAATGTGCGGGCGGCCGGGGCCGGGACGTTGTCTCGCGGGCGTCGGTCGCGGCGGGTGCGGTTCGTGGAGCTGCCGGTCGGGGAGCGGGGGCCGGTGCTGCGCGAGGTCGTGGCGGGCGGACCGGCGAGTGTGGGGAAGCGTTACGTGACGACTGGGTTGGCGGAGTCGCCGACGCCGGACGGGGTCGCGGCGGCCGCGGCTGCGGGGAGGATCGCGGTGTTCCGGGTGGAACCCGCCTGACAACGGCGAAGGCCGCCGCGGGAACGGATCCCGCGGCGGCCTTCGGAGCAAGCGAAAATCAGTCGAACGCCTTGGCGATCAACGCCTTCTGCTCGACCTCGTGCACCTTCGACGAACCGGCCGACGGGGCGGCCATCGGACGCCGTGCGACCACGTCGAGCCCACCGAAGAACTCCGGGAACTTCCGGGGCAGGTTGAGGCCGAAGAACGGCCACGCGCCCTGGTTTTCCGGCTCCTCCTGGACCCACGCGATCTGCTGGGCGTTCGTGTAGCGCTCCACCGCGGCCAGCAGCTTCTTCTTCGGCAGCGGGTAGTACTGCTCGATCCGCACGATCGCGACGTCGTCCGCGCCGCGCTTCTCGCGTTCGGCCACCAGCTCCCAGTAGAGCTTGCCCGAGGTGAGCAGCACCTTGCGGACCTTCGCCGGGTCCTGCGTCGCGTCGTCGATGACCGACATGAACCGGCTCTGGCCGGTGACGTCCTCGACCGTCGACGTGGCCGCCTTGTTCCGCAGCATCGACTTCGGGGTGAAGACGATCAGCGGACGCTGGATGCCGTCGAGGGCGTGGCGGCGCAGCAGGTGGAAGTAGTTCGCCGGGGTGGAGGGCACCGCGACGGTCATCGACGCTTCCGCGCACAGCGCCATGAACCGCTCGATCCGGCCGGACGTGTGGTCCGGGCCCTGGCCCTCGTGGCCGTGCGGCAGCAGCAGCACGACGTCCGAGCGCTGGCCCCACTTGGCCTCGCCGGAGGAGATGTACTCGTCGATCACGGTCTGCGCGCCGTTGACGAAGTCGCCGAACTGCGCTTCCCACATCACCAGCGCCTCGGAGTTCGCCACCGAGTAGCCGTACTCGAAGCCGACCGCCGCGTACTCCGACAGCGCCGAGTCGTAGATCATCACGCGGCCCTGGCCGTCGGCCAGGTGCTGCAGCGGCGAGTACTCCTGGCCGTTCTTGCGGTCGATGAACACCGAGTGCCGCTGGGTGAAGGTGCCGCGGCGGGAGTCCTGGCCGGACAGCCGCACGAGACGGCCTTCCAGCGCCAGCGACCCGAACGCGAGCAGTTCGCCGAACGCCCAGTCGATGCCGCCTTCGCGGGACATCTTGTGGCGGCGCTCCATGACCGGCTTGACCCGCGGGTGCGGGGTGAAGCCCTCGGGCAGGTTGACGAACGCGTCGCCGATCTGCTCGACGACCTCGCGCGACACGGCGGTGGTGACCTTCGCCGGGATCTGCTGCTCGCCCTCGACCGACGGGCTCGCCTTCGCCGGGTGCCGCTCGAGTTCGCGGACCTCGTTGAAGACATGCTCGAGCTGGCTCGAGAAGTCGCGCAGCGCGGCCTCGGCCTCTTCGACGGAGATGTCGCCCCGGCCGATCAGCGATTCGGTGTAGGTCTTCCGGACCGAACGCTTGGAATCGATGATGTCGTACATCGCCGGCTGCGTCATCGAGGGGTCGTCGCCCTCGTTGTGGCCGCGGCGGCGGTAGCAGACCAGGTCGATCACGACGTCCTTGTGGAACGCCTGGCGGTAGTCGACCGCCAGCTTCGCGACCCAGTGCGCGGCTTCGGGGTCGTCGCCGTTCACGTGGAAGACCGGCGCGCCGATCATCTTCGCGACGTCGGTGGCGTACTGGCTGGACCGCGAGTGCTCCGGCGCGGTGGTGAAGCCGACCTGGTTGTTGACGACGACGTGCACGGTGCCGCCGGTGCGGTAGCCGCGCAGCAGCGCCAGGTTCAGGGTCTCGGCCACGACGCCCTGGCCCGCGAAGGCCGCGTCGCCGTGCATCAGCACCGGCAGCACGGTGTAGCCCTCGCCGCCCTTGTCGAGGACGTCCTGCTTGGCGCGGACGATGCCCTCGAGCACCGGGTCGACGGTCTCCAGGTGCGACGGGTTGGACGCCAGCGACACCCGGGTCTCGCCGTCGCCGAACATCCGGAAGTACTTGCCCTCGGCCCCGAGGTGGTACTTCACGTCGCCGGAGCCGTGCGCCTGTCCCGGGTCGAGGTTGCCCTCGAACTCCTGGAAGATCTGGCTGATCGGCTTGCCGACGATGTTCGCCAGCACGTTCAGCCGGCCGCGGTGCGGCATGCCGATGACGACCTCGTCGAGTTCGTGCTCGGCGGCCTTGTCCAGGATGGTGTCCAGCAGCGGGATCGCGGTCTCGCCGCCTTCCAGCGAGAACCGCTTCTGGCCGACGTACTTGGTCTGCAGGAAGGTCTCGAACGCCTCGGCGGCGTTGAGCTTCGACAGGATGTACTTCTGCGCGGACGGCTCCGGCTTGCTGTGCCGGACCTCGACGCGCTCCTGGATCCAGCCGCGCTCCTCGGGGTCGAGGATGTGCGTGTACTCCACGCCGACCGTGCGGCAGTAGGAGTCGCGCAGCACGCCGAGGATGTCGCGCAGCTTCATCCGCTCGCGGCTGGAGAAGTCGCCGACCGCGAACTCGCGGTCCAGGTCCCACAGGGTCAGGCCGTGGCTGAGCACGTCCAGGTCGTGGTGGCTGCGCTGGCGGTAGTTCAGCGGGTCGGTGTCGGCCATCAGGTGGCCGCGCATCCGGAACGCCTCGATCAGCTCCATGACGCGCGCGGTCTTGTCGACCGGGCCGTCCGGGATGTCGGCGACCCAGCGGATCGGCTCGTACGGCAGCCGCAGGCTGGTGAAGACGTCGTCGTAGAAGCCGTCCTCGCCGAGCAGCAGTTCGTGAATGCGCTTCAGGAACTCGCCGGACTCCGCGCCCTGGATGATGCGGTGGTCATAAGTCGAGGTCAGCGTCATGATCTTGCTGACCGCGAGGTCGACCAGGGTCTTCTCACTGGTGCCCTCGAACGACGCCGGGTACTGCATCGCGCCGACGCCGATGATCGCGCCCTGGCCCGCCTGCAGCCGCGGCACCGAGTGGTTCGTGCCGATGCCGCCCGGGTTGGTGAGCGAGATGGTGGTGCCCGCGAAGTCGTCCGCGGTGAGCTTGTTCGTGCGGGCCTTCTTGACGATCTCCTCGTAGGCCTGCCAGAACTGCATGAACGTCATGTTCTCGGTGGCCTTGATGGAGGCCACGACGAGCGTGCGGGAGTCGTCCTTGCCCTTCATGTCGATGGCAAGGCCGAAGTTCACGTGCTCCGGCGTGATCGCGAACGGCTTCCCGTCGATCAGCTGGTAGTGCCGGTTCATGTTCGGGAAGTCCTTCAGCGCCCGCACCATGGCGTAGCCGATGAGGTGCGTGAAGGAGATCTTGCCGCCGCGGGTGCGCTTGAGGTGGTTGTTGATGACGATGCGGTTGTCCGCCATCAGCTTCGCCGGGACCGCGCGCACGCTGGTCGCGGTCGGCACGGCGAGCGAGGCGTCCATGTTCTTGGCGATCGCCGCGGCGGCGCCGCGCAGCTGCTTGGATTCCGGCGCGGACTTGGCTGCCGGAGCGGCCGCCGCGGGCTTCGCCGCCGGGGCGGGCTTGGCGGCCGGGGCCTTCGCCGCCGGAGCCTTGGCCGCGGGGGCGCTGGCCGGCGGGGCGGCCGGGGTCTTGGCGGACGGGGCGGGCTTGGCGGCGGGGGCCGGCGCGGAGGCCTTGACCTCTCCGTTCCCTCCCGCTTGCGTGCCGTTGCCGCCTGGAGTGGGCTTGTAGTCGGCGAAGAAATCGTGCCAGGCGGCGTCTACCGACTGGGGGTCCGCGAGAAACCGCTCGTACATTTCTTCGACGAGCCACTCATTGGCACCGAACTGCGATGCGGGACTGCTGCTGGCCACGGCTGGCTCTCGCCTCTATCCATTCTCGATCCGATATCACAAGCATCTGCTGACCGCCAGGCTAGTCCCCTGCCGGTGGCCCGAAACACGCCACCTGGACGCTCGTGAGACAGGTCATTGTCTGGATCGGTTGAGAGGCCCAGCCTGACAGACAGCAGGGACCACCGTACGCGTCGCAAGGGCCGAATGCCGTCACCTCGGCCGGTTTGGGGTGATCCCGGACACAGCGCGTGCCCGGTGTCACAGCCCGCCCGGCTGGATGCGGCGGGGCGGGCGGTTGTGGTCCGGGTTGGTCCGGACCACGTGCGCCTGGTTTCGCGCAGGTCGGCTGGCTTGGGACCTGGTGCGCGGCCCGTTGCGCGACGGGTGGGCGCCTTGCTGGTGAGCTCGTGGCCGGGCCTGAGCCGGGTTGGCGGCTGGTGCGGACGGGCGGCTGGCGCGGGCTGGCGGAGGGTTCGGGGTCGCGGCGGGTGCGGGTTTGCGGCTGGTGCGAACTGGCGGCTGCTGCGGACTGGCGGCTGGTGAGGGCTGGCGGCTGGTGCGGGCGGCGGCTGGTGCGGGCTGGCGGCTGGCGCGGGTTGGCGGCTGGTGCAGGTCGGCGGTGCTGCGAACTGGCGGCTGCTGCAGGCTCGCGACTGGTGAGGACTGGCGGCGGGTGCGGACTGGCGGCGGGTGCGGACTGGCGACTGGTGCGGGGTTGCGGCGAAGCCGGGCGGCACGTCGTGGCGGAGGCTTCGGCGTGGTCCGCGCCGTGCTGTGCGTCGGCCGTCGCGGTGCTCGCGGGGCCCCGAAGCGGGCGTCCGATGCGGGTCCTGGCGCGGCGGTGCGCGGTCGTCCGCGCCTGTTCCGGCCGAGTTGGGGTTTGCGTAGCGGGTCGTTCACTGTGCGGTGTTGTGCTGTCGAAAGGCTGCGGCCTCCCCCGGGCGCAGCGGTTTTCGAGGCGCGAGGCGGTGATGACGCGATGTGGCTGGTCGAATGTCCGTCGTTCTGGGACCAGGGCTTGATTCGCCCGCTCGTCACCGAGCACGGCAAGGTCGTGCTGATGTGCGATTCCTGCACCGCGGTGTGGCGCACCCCGTCCGGCATCGACGAGTTCGAGCACGTCGAGCCGGAGGCGCCCGAGTGGTCGATCGGCTCGGACACGCACGTTCGTCCCGGGACGACTCGCTGGGCCGAGCTGGCCGATGTCGCCTCCGCCGGCTGGGGCGACCTCCGGTGGCGCGAACTGCCCTGACCCCGCGGTCTCCGAGCTGCCCTGGCCTCGCGGTCTCTCTGAAGCTGTCCTGCCTGTCTCGTCCTTGGGCCTAGCCCCGTCGCCTGGGCCCGTTTGGCGCGCCTTCTCGCGGCGGTCCCGGAATGCCCTCCCTGTCGCCGGTAGTCAGTGTTACTATCTACTGGTACTCAGCGTCACTGACTAGCTGAAGGGCGTTCGATGGGCAAGCAGGCGACGGAGATGCTCAAGGGGACCTTGGAGGGCATCGTCCTCGCGATTCTTGCCGGGCAGCCCGCTTACGGGTACGAGATCACCTCCTGGTTGCGCGAACGGGGGTTCACCGATCTCGCCGAGGGCACCGTTTACGCGCTGCTCGTGCGGATCGAGCAACGCGGGCTCGTCGACGTCGAAAAAGTGCCGTCCGAGAAAGGGCCGCCGAGGAAGGTTTATTCGCTGAACGCCCCGGGGAGGGCGAGTCTTGACGAATTCTGGCGGAACTGGCGGTTTCTCTCGGACCGGCTCGAACAGCTGCGCAAGGAGGGAATCGATCATGGGGAATGAAGGAAAAAGCAGGTATCTGCATTATCTGGAAGTGGTCACCGGTCCGCTGGAGGACAAGAAGCGGTACCGGCGCTACAAGGCGCGCGTCGAGGAGCTGCCGCCGGACTATCGGACGGCGATCAAGGCGTTGCACCGGTACGTGCAGTACTTCGGGCCGGGGACGGCGGAGGGTCACCTGCGGATGCTGGATGATCTCATCGACCTGTTCGAGCAGAGTGTGGCGAACGGGACGACCGTCCGGGGGATCGTCGGCGACGAGCCGGTCGAGTTCGCAGAGGAGTTTCTCCGGAGTTATCCCGACGGGAGCTGGATTTCCCGGGAGCGGAAAAAGCTGAGCGAATCGATTGACCGTGCGGCCGGGGGTGCGCGATGACGGCGCCGGCGATTCGGGTACGGGGGCTGCGCAAGTCGTACGGGAAATTGGAGGTGCTGCGCGGGGTCGATTTCGAGGTGGCGCGAGGCAGTATTTTCGCGTTGCTCGGGTCGAACGGGGCGGGCAAGACCACGGTCGTGCGGATTTTGTCCACGCTGCTCAAGGCCGACGCGGGGGAGGCGGAGGTGAACGGGTTCGCGGTCGCCGGCCAGGGCGCGGACGTGCGCGAGTCGATCAGTCTCACCGGGCAGTTCGCGGCGGTCGACGAAATCCTTACCGGGCGCGAGAATCTGGTGCTGGTCGCCAGGCTGCGGCATCTCAAGAACCCGGGCGGGATCGCGGACGGGCTGCTGGAGCGGTTCGCGCTGACTGGTGCCGGGGCGCGGAAGGTGTCGACGTATTCGGGGGGTATGCGTCGCCGTCTCGACATCGCGATGAGCCTGATCGGGGACCCGCAGGTCATTTTCCTCGACGAGCCGACGACCGGGCTCGATCCGCAGGCGCGCAACGACGTCTGGAAAGCGGTGGAGGAGCTCGCCGAGCAGGGGGCGACGGTGCTGCTCACCACGCAGTATCTGGACGAGGCCGAACACCTCGCCGACCGGATCGCGATCCTGCACGAGGGGCGGGTGCTCGTGAACGGCACGCTCGCCGAGCTCAAGCAGCTGCTTCCGCCGGCCAAGGTCGAGTACGTCGAGAAGCAGCCGACGCTGGAGGACGTCTTCTTTTCCCTCGTCGGCGCCGGAAGCAGGGGGGAAGGGCAATGAGCAACCACTTCGTCAGCGACAGTTCGGTCCTGTTAGGACGGTCGCTGCGGCACATCACCCGCAGCCTCGACACGATCATCACCACGACGATCACACCGATCGTCATGCTGCTGCTCTTCACCTACGTCCTCGGCGGCGCGATCAATTCCGGCTCCGAGTCGTATGTGACCTACCTGCTGCCCGGAATCCTCCTGATCACCATCGCGTCCGGGATCGCCTACACCGCGTTCCGGCTCTTCCTGGACCTGAAGGGCGGCATCTTCGAACGCTTCCAGTCCATGCCGATCGCGCGCTCGGCGGTGCTGTGGGCGCACGTGCTGACGTCGGTGATCGCGAACCTGATCTCGGTCGCGGTCGTGGTGCTCGTCGCGTTCGCGATGGGCTTCCGCACCAGCGCGGGCCCGCTGGCTTGGCTCGCGGTGCTCGGGATCGTCGTGCTGTTCACCCTGGCGCTGACCTGGATCGCGGTGATCCCCGGGCTGACCGCCAAATCCGCGGACGGCGCGAGTGCTTTTTCGTACCCGCTCATCTTCCTGCCGTTCGTGAGTTCGGCCTTCGTGCCCACCGGCACGATGCCGGGACCGGTGCGCGCGTTCGCCGAACACCAGCCGGTGACGTCGATCGTGAACACCATCCGGGACCTGTTCGCGGAGCGTCCGGTGGGGAGCGGGATCTGGACCGCGCTTGCTTGGTGCGTGGGGATTTTGGTGGTGGCGTATGTGTTCGCGAATGTGATTTATCGCCGGAAGATTTCTTGATGCAGTCCGGTGCTCGCGGTCGCGGGTAGTGCCTGCCGGGCGCGGCTGGTCCGGTGGGCGTGTTCGCTGGCGATGCGGTGGTGTGTCGGGAGCGTGGCGACAGGGTTGCGCGCCAACGGGATCTGTCGCCGCAAGATCGCCTGACTCACCCCAGTGCCCACAACCGTGCGTAGTGGCCGTCCGCTGCGACCAACTCCGTGTGCGTGCCCTGCTCGACGATGCGGCCGTGGTCTAGCACCACGATTCGGTCGGCCTTCGCGGCGGTTGCCAGGCGGTGGGCGACTACGAAGGTGGTGCGGCGGCGGGCGAGGTGTTCGGTGGCTCGCAGCACGGTGGCTTCGGTCGCTGGGTCAAGGGCAGCGGTGGCTTCGTCCAGCAGGAGAACGTCCGGGTCGACCAGTTCGGCTCGGGCCAGTGCGACGAGCTGCCGCTGCCCGGCGGACAGCGAGCGGCCGCGTTCGCCTACTGGTTGCCGGAAGCCGGCGGGTAGCGCGGCTACGCCGTCCAAGGCGCCGACTGAGCGGACGGCGGCTTCGACTTCCGCGTCGGTGGCTTCGGGGCGGCCGTAGCGCACGTTGTCCGCGACGGTGCCGGAGAACAGGTGGGCTTCCTGCGGCACCACGCCCATCCGGGCGCGCAGTGCGGGCAGGTCGTATTCGCGTACGTCGACGCCGTCGATCAACACCGCGCCGCCGGTGGCGTCGTAGTAGCGCGCGACCAGCTTCACCGCGGTGGACTTGCCCGCGCCGGTCGCGCCGACCAGTGCGACGGTTTCGCCTGCTGCGACATCGAGCGTCAGGTTCTCCAACGCAGGCTTTTCCGTACCGGTGTAAGCGAAATCGACGTCCTTGAACCGTACTTCGCCGGACAGGTGCTTCGGCAGTTCGACCGGCCGCTCGGCGGCGGGCACCGACGTCGGCGTGCGCAGCAGGTCGCCGATGCGGCTCAGGCCGACGCGGGCCTGTTGGTAGCCGTCGAAGACCGACGAGAGTTGCTGGATCGGCGAGAAGAATTGCTGCAGGTACAGCAAGAATCCGAGCAGCACACCGGCTTCGAGAGTGCCGCCGGCGACGCGGTGTGCGCCGACGACCAGCACCGTGGTGGTCGCCAGATCCGACAGCAGCGAGACAAGCGGGAAGTACGTCGCGATGTACCGCTGCGCGCGCAGCCGCGATCGCCGGTAGTCGTCACTGCGCGACGCGAACACTGCCGCCGAACGTTCTTCGCGCGTGTACGCCTGAGCGACGCGCAGACCGCTGACGTTCTCCTGCATGTCCGCGTTGACGACGCTCACCTTCTCGCGCGCCTCGCTGTACGCGCGCGAAGCGACCCGACGGAACACGAACGTCGCGACGAGCAGGATCGGCAGCATGGCCAGCGCGTACACGGCCAGGGCGGCATCGGTGACCAGGAGGGCGACCGTGATGCCTACCAAGGTGAGTGCGCTGACGACCGCGGTGGCTAGGCCGGTCTGCAGGAACGTAGACAGCGCGTCGACGTCCGTCGTCATCCGGGTCATGATCTTCCCGGACAGTTCGCGCTCGTAATAGTCCAGCCCAAGCCGTTGCAGGTGTGCGTAACTGCGCACGCGCAGCGAGTACAGCACCGTCTCGCCGACGCGCGCGGTGAGCCGCGTCTGCCACCGCACCACGAACCAGTCGGCGGCCACCACGAGTGCGCCGATTCCGGCCAGCAGCCACACGACGCTCGCTACCCCGGGCAGTACGCCGTGGTCGACTCCGCGTTGATACAGCGCGGGCAGCGCGAGCGAGGCCAGCGCGTCGGCCGCGACCAGGCCGACGACTCCGGCGAGCGGCCACCGCACCGGACGCAGGATCCGGGACAGCCGGAAGCCGGGATCGGGGGCTGTGACGTCCACATCGGACAGTCGCGGGCGGTCAGTAGCCGGGGGAAGACGGCGGACGCCTTCCAGCAGCTCTGGGGTAGGTGGCACGTCGGCACCGCCGCTGCCCGCGAACCCGCTTCCGCCGCCTGGGGCACCGCCGCGGGACTGGGCGGCTTCGGCGAGAGCGTCGACCTCGTCGCGTTCGTCGTGTGGCCACAGGACCGCGGTGGTGCCGTCCGCGCCGGGCTCAAGGTTGTCGCAGCGGTGCGGTTTTTCGACGTCGTCGCCCGGACCGGCGACCAGTTCGCGGAACAGCGCGCACCGCGCCAGCAGCTCTTCCTCGGTGCCGACGTCGACCACTCGGCCCTGGTCCATCACCGCGATCCGGTCCGCCAGTTGCAGCGTGGAGCGCCGGTGCGCGATGAGCAGCGTGGTGCGCTCGGCGGTGACTGCGCGCAGCGTGTCGTGGATCGCGGCTTCGGTGACGGTGTCGATCGCCGACGTCGCGTCGTCCAGGATCAGTACGCGCGGGTCGGTGAGCAGTGCCCGGGCGAGCCCGAGCCGTTGCCGCTGCCCGCCGGACAGCGTGAGCCCGCGTTCGCCGACCTCGGTGGCGTACCCGTCGGGCAGCGCGCGGATGAACTCGTCTGCTTCCGCCGCGCGGGCGGCCGCGAAGACCTCCTCGTCGCTCGCGTCCGGGCGGCCGTAAGCGATGTTGTCGCGCACCGACGTGGAGAACAGGAACGCTTCCTCGAAGACCACGCCGATCGCCTGCCGCAGGTCTTTCAGCGGCACGTCGCGCACGTCCAGCCCACCGACCCGCACCGAACCCGAATGCACGTCGTAAAACCGGGGCAGCAGCATGGAAATCGTGGACTTGCCCGACCCCGCCGTGCCCACCAGCGCGAGCGTTTCGCCGGGGCGCGCTTCGAGGGTGAGCCCGTCGAGGACTGGGTCGCTGCGGGTGTAGCCGAACTTCACGTCGTCCAGTTCCACGCCCAGCGTGCCGGGCGGCAACGGCCGCGCGTCGGGGCTGTCGGCGACCTCCGGCTGCGCGTCGATCAGCTCGTACACCCGCTCCGCGCCAGCGCGCGTGAGCTGCGCCTGCACCACCAAGCCGGACAGGAACCGCGCCGGGCCGATCAACGCCGCGAGATACGTGGCGAACGCGAGGAACGTGCCCAGGCTGATCTGCCCGTTCAACGCCAGCATGCCGCCGATCGCCAGCACCGCGACCTGACCCGCGGCAGGCAGTGCCGACGTGGTCGCTGTCGGCAACGCGGACAGCTTCGCCGCGCGCAGCCGTTCCGCGAAAAGCTTTCGTGCCGTGCGCTCCAAGCGGGCGACCTCGCGCGCCTCCTGCCCGAAACCCTTCACCACGCGCACGCCGGTGACGGTTTCCTCGACGTGCTGCGCGACATCCGCCGCGCGCTGCTGCGCCGACCAGGTCGCCGGGAACAACCGCCGCCTGCTCAGCGCCACGACAATCCCGACCGCGGGCGCGACCACCAGCGCGATGAGCGTGAGCAGCGGCGACATCCACAGCATCGCGCCCAGCGCCAGCACCGCGAAAATCACCGAGCCCGCCGACAACGGCACCTGCATCAGCAACCCGGTGACCAGCTGCAAATCCGAAATCGCGCGCGACACCACCTGCCCGGTGCGCAACGCGTCCTGCTTCCCGCCGTCCAGCCGCGACACCGCGCCGAACACCCGGTTCCGCAGATCGTGCTGCACGTCCAGCGCCAGCCGCCCGCCGACATACCGGCGCAGGAACGCCGAGCCGAACGCGACGATCTGCAACGCCACCAGCCCCACCGCGAGCCCGCCCAGCTGCGACGTGTGCCCGGCCACCGCGTCGTCCACCGCTGACCGCACCAGCAACGGACTCGCCGCCTGCACGCCGACGCTCAAGATCGCCGCCGTCATCGCGAGCACGACAACGCCGCGATGCTCCCAGCAGGCAGCGGACAACCGGCGCACCCAGCCGACCGGTCGGGGCGCCGTCTCAGCAATCGGACGGTCTTGACGCGCAGGCGTCGCAGTGGTGGTCACATCAGAAGGTTAGGGAGCGGCACCGACAATTTATTCCCCGGCGAACCGCCGGCCCGGACCAAACGGGCACAACCGGCGCGCTCCCGAGCCCTCCCAAGACAGAGGTGACGAAGGGCACGCCAGCGTGTTCCCGAGGACCCTGGAAGCCGCATGGAGCAGGGAAAGCCTGGTCCGGCGGCCGAAGGCGGAAGGTTGAACGTTCACCTGGTCACCGGGAAGAACCCCGGCGAAATCCACCCCCGGGCGCGCGCTCCCGCCCAATGTTCTTTAAGCTAGTACTCGGCGACCCGCTCCCAGTGACCCCCAGGCTGGTTGAGCGGGTCGCCCCTTCTTACCTTCCTCTGCTCGCGCCTGGCGGCGCTTCGCCGAGGAAGGGGCGTCGTAGTACCCGGGGGGCCGAGCCCCCCCGGACCCCCACGGTGCCTCAGGCGGCGGTTGGGTGGTGGGTCTTGTTGGTACAAAAAGACTTGTGGTGCAAGAGAAGCGGCGAGGTCCCTGAGGGCCCCCCCCCCTTTGGGGTTTTGTTTGTTTAGCCACGGGGGGTTAAACAGGGGGGTGGGGGGGCAGTGTAATATAAAAAAAAAAAACAGCCCACC
>NZ_JBHZAG010000069.1:0-55401 GCF_042754125.1 Amycolatopsis sp. NPDC059235 | reverse complement strand
AGAGTATACTGTATTGATGCTGACCATTATGGGCTTTGAAGCCGGAAGCTGTGTCCTGGTCACCGGCGCGGGCAGCGGGATCGGCCGCGCGATCGCGCTCGGCGCGGCCGAACTGGGAGTCGCGGTGGCCGCGTGGGACCTCGACCTCGCCGCGGTGACCAGTCTCGCCCGGGAGTCGGACGGCGACGTGCTGCCAGTCGAGGCCGACGCCGGGGACCCAGCGTCGGTCGCCGCCGCACTCGACCGAACGCTCGCGTGGCGCACCCCGGGAATGCTGGTCAACAACGCCGGCCCGTCGAGCCAGCGGCCGCGGCCGTTCGCGGACGGGGTGGTCGGCGTGCTCGGGCTCGTCGAGCTGGTCACGACTTCCTGGCTCGACCGGGTGCGGGAGCGGGCGGAAGCGATCGTGAACGTCGCGTCGATCGCGGGCACGGTGATCGGCGGCGGCGTGAGCTGGTACTCCGCGGCGAAGGCGGGCGTGCTCGGCTACACGAGGTATCTCGCCGCGGAAGCGCCGTTCGGCGTGCGGGTGAACGCGATCGCGCCCGGCCTGGTGGAAACGCCGCGGATGAAGGAGTTCTTGCCCTCGGAGACCGGCAAGCGCATGGTGGGCCGCACGCCGCGCGGGCGGGCGGTGCAACCAGCCGAGGTCGCCGCCGCCGTGTTGTTCCTGGCTTCCCCGGCGGCGGCGGGGATCACCGGCGCGGTAGTCCCAGTGGACGCCGGGCTGTCCGTCACGGTCTGAAACCCCTCTGACCACAAGGAAGTGTTCATGAGTTCCCGAAGCACCCCGCCCGACGCCGACCTCGTGCGCAGCCTCGGCCTGCCCGCGACCGGCTCCGTGTACGACCTGTCGACCGGCTGGTGGCGGCACATGCCGACGTTCGCGGGCAACCCGCAGCTGGAAGTCGTCACGTACAACTCCCCGCAGGGCCAGCGCGCCGAAGGCCGGTTCCCGTTCGACTCGCCCGGCACGAACGACGTCGAATTCGGCTACGTGTCCGAACTGGTCTCCGGCAGCCTGCACACCGGAACGCACATCGACGCGCTCTGTCACGTCACGTGCGGCAGCGAGGACGAGTGGCACGGCGGAACCTCGGCGAACAGCGCGCTGGGAGACTACGGCGCGCTCCGCGGCGACGCGTCCGAGCTGGGTCCGATCATCGGCCGCGGCGTCCTGCTGGACATCCCGAAGGTGCTTGGCCTCGACGTCCTGCCGCCGCATTTCGCCGTCGGGGAAGACCACCTCCGGCAGGCGGCCGATGCTGGTGGAGTCACGATCACCGGGTCGGACATCGTGCTCGTGCGGACCGGGCAGATGAAGTTCTGGCCGGACACCGCGCGGATCGCCGAGGAGAGCGGCGGCAGCGGGGTCGGCGTGGACGGGGCGCAATGGCTGGTGTCGAAGGGCGTGCGGTACGTCGGCGCGGACACGATGTCGTTCGAGGTCCGGCCGTCGCCGGTGCCGGGCAACCCGCTGCCGGTGCATGTGCTTTTGCTGCAGCAGCACGGGATTCACATCATGGAATGGGTGAACTGCGAGGACCTGGCGGCGGACGGCGTCGTCACGTTCCTCTTCGTCGCGCTGCCGCTGACGCTGCGCGGCGGGACCGGTTCGCCGCTGCGCCCGATCGCTGTCGTGTGAAGGGAGCCGGGATGGAATTCGCCAACGACGTGCCGCTCAGCCCGCTGAGTTTCCTGCGGCGCACGGTCGACCTCGACGGCGACGGGATCGGTGTGGTCACCGACACCGGGGAACGCGTGACGTGGGCGCGGCTCGCGGACCGGGCGGAGCGGCTGGCCGGACGCCTGCGGGAGCTGGGACTCGGCGAGGGCGACCGGGTCGCCGTGCTGGCGCCGAACGGTGTGCCGTTGCTGGAGGCGCATTACGGCGTGCCTGGGGCCGGATGTGCTTTGGTAGCGCTGAATACGCGTCTCGCACCGGAAGAATACACGCAGCTGTTGCGGCTTTCCGGCGCGAAAGTGCTCATCGTCGACCAGTCGCTGGTCGCGCAGGTCGCCGAGGCGGGGTCCGGGCTGCGCGCGGTCGTGGTGATCGGCGAGGACTACGAGGATTGGCTGCGCACCTCGGATCCGGTGCCGTTGCGGCTGCCGAGCGACGAACGTCAGCCGTTGGCGGTCAACTTCACCTCGGGCACCACGGCCGGTCCGAAAGGCGTGGTCTACACGCATCGCGGCGCGTATCTGAACGCGCTCGGGCAGGTCGTTTCCACTGGCCTGCAAGCAAGTTCGCGCTATCTGTGGACGCTGCCGATGTTCCATTGCAACGGCTGGTGCTACACCTGGGCGGTCACCGCGGCGGGCGCGCGGCACGTCACGCTCCGGAAGGTGGACGCGGCGCGGGCGTTCGAACTCATCGAGCAGGAAGCCGTGACGCATCTCAGCGGCGCGCCGGTCGTGCTCGACCTGCTGGTGCAGGCGAGCGGCGGCGCGCGGTTCGCGCAGCGGGTGCAGTTCGCGGTCGGGGGAGCGCCGCCGTCGCCCGCGGCGATCGCGGCGATGGCCGGGATCGGGATCGAGGTGACGCACCTGTACGGGATGACGGAGACGTACGGCCCTTCGCTGATGTGCGTTCCTCGGCCGGAGTGGCCGGAACTTGGACCGGAGAAACGGGCGAAACTGATGGCCCGGCAAGGGGTCCGGACGGTGAACGTCGAGTCGGCGCGGGTGGTGACTCCGGAGTTCGCGGACGTTCCCCCGGACGGGGAGACCCTGGGCGAGCTGGTGATCCGCTCGAACACGGTGATGGCGGGGTACCTCGACAATCCGGCGGCGACCGAGGCGGCGTTCGCCGGCGGCTGGTTGCACACCGGGGATGTCGCGGTGCGGCATCCGGACGGGTATGTGGAGGTCCGCGACCGGCTCAAGGACGTGATCATCAGCGGCGGGGAGAACATCGCGTCGATCGAGGTCGAGAACGCGCTGCTGGACCACGAGGCGGTCGCGGAGGCGGCAGTGGTCGCGAAGACCGATCCGAAGTGGGGCGAGGTGCCGGTGGCGTTCGTCCGCCTCCGCGCGGGGGCCGAAGTGTCCGGTGCGGACTTGATCGGCTGGCTGCGGGGGCGGCTGGCGCATTTCAAGGTGCCCAGGGACATCCGGTTCGCGGAACTGCCCAAGACGTCGACCGGCAAGATCCGCAAGGCGGAACTGCGCAAGCTGGCGGAATGACGGGTGGTCCGTGAGGGGAACCCGGAGGGACTCTGAGTCCGTGAGGGTTCCCCTCACGGACGTCGAGGCGGGGACCGGCGGCGGAATGCGGGGCTTCAGTCCCGCGCGGCGAGAGCGTCGGCGCGAGCCCGGCGGCGGTCCGGTTTGTTGTTCGCGGTGAGCGGCACCGCGGCGATCAGCCGGACCGTCTTCGGGATCTTGTACCCCGCCAGTTCCGCGCGGCAATACTCGCGCAGCGCGGCGGGTTCCACCGTCCGGCCCGCCACCGCGACCACGCTCGCCTCGACCCGTTCTCCCCAGCGCTCGTCCGGCATCCCGTACACGATCGCGTCGGCGACATCCGGGTGCCGGAGCACGACCTCCTCCACCTCGCGCGGGTAGACGTTCTCCCCGCCGCTGATGATCATTTCCTTGCGGCGGCCCGCGATGGTCACCCAGCCGTCCTCGCTGCGCGACGCGAGGTCTCCGATGTGGACACCGTCAGCCTGGAACGTCGACGCCGTTTCGCCGGCAAGGCCGTAGTAGCCGTGCGTCTGCCACGGGCACGAAACCACCAGGTCGCCGACGACGCCCGGGGCGGCTTCGCGGCCGTCGGCGTCGAGGATCCGCACGGTCGCGCCTGGCAGCGGCCTTCCGACGCCGGCGAACCGTCCGGCCAGCAGGTCGTCGTGGTCGAATCCCATCACCGAGCCGAATTCGGTCGCGCCGAAACCGGCGCGGACGCGGGCGTTCGGGAAGTCGCGCAGCAGGTCCCGCACGAAATCGCCGGTGGACGGGGCGGAGCCGAAGCGGATCGCGGTGACGTTCTCCCGCCGGGTCGACGCGTACTCGGGCCGGGCGCGCAGGGCGGCGAACATCGTCGGCGCGCCCATGAGCCTGCTGGCGCCCTGGTCGATCGCGGCGAGCGCGGCGGCGGGATCGAAACGCCGGTGGATCCAGACCTCGCCGCCGGCGAACAGCGGCGTCAGCAGGTTCGTGCCGAGCGTGATGTGGAAGAAAGGCGAGAAGAACAGCTCGACGTCCGAGGGGACGCGCGGATTGCCGTGGGCGCAGGTGTTCAGCCAGAGCCACAGGCTGCGGTGGGTGTGCACCGCGCCTTTCGGGCTGCCGGTGGTGCCGCCGGTGCCGAAGATGATCGCGAAGCCGTCCTCGTCCGGAGCGGCCGGTTCACCGCTCGGATTGTGCAGCGGGGCCAGCCGTTCGGCGATCGGCGCGGATTGGTTCGCCGAGGGAAGTTCGATGACGCGGTACCCGGTTTCCCGGGCGAGCGGAGCGTACGCGGGGTCGGCGACCAGCGCGGCGGGTTCGAGTGCGCTGAGGTACGCGCGAGCTTCCGGCGCGGTCAGCCGGATGTTCAGCGGCGCGGCTACCATCCCGGCGGCCAGCGCGCCCAGGATCGCGACGGTGTGCGGGACCGACGGTTCCATCGCGGTGACGATCCGGTCGCCCGGCTTGGCCCCGGACTCGCGCAGCCCGGCGGCGGTCGCGTCCATGGCGGCGACCAGTTCGGCGAAGGTGAGTTCGCCGTGCTCGTCGGCCAGGGCGCGACGGTGCGCGCCGTGCGGCTGGCCGCCGATCGTCCGCAGCCAGCTCGGCAGCGTCAGGTCGTTGCCCACGGTCGTTCCTCCTTCTCACAGCTCCGCCCGGAAGACCGGGGCGGGCTCCTCGTATAGTGCCTCGTCCAACGCGGACAGCTCGGTTGCCCAGCCGGGGTAGTCCGCTTCGAGCCGGGCGATCTCGGCCGGAGCCGGGGACAGTCCGGCCGCGGCGAGCAGAGCCGCGACGGTCATCGGACGCTCTCCCACGGCGTCTGGCGGTGCCAGCTGGTCCGTTGCTGGTAGGCGTGTCCGGCGGCGAGCACGGTGGCGTCGTCGAACGGCCGTCCGGCGATCTGCAGGCCGAGCGGCAGCCCGTCGGGGGTGAAACCCATCGGGACGGACAGCGCCGGGTTGCCGACGGCGTTCCAGTAAGAGGTGAGCGCGGTTTCGGCCATCCCGGAGGTACTCAGCTCAGCGATCGCGGGCGCGCCGCGGGTGGCCGTTGGCGTCACCACCAGATCGACTTCGGCGAACAGTTGCGCGAGCTTCCGTTGCCCAGCCCGTCGGACCCGCTGCAGCCGCACGTAATCAGCGGCGGAGACCAGCGCGCCCTTCGCGATCGCCATCCGCGTGGAAGCACCGTAATCGGACCACCGGCGCTGCAGATTCGTTCGGTGCCAAGCGAAAGCCTCCGCCGCGAGACCGAACTTGGTCACCGTCCTCAGTTCCGCGTAGTACGGGAGTTCGACCGGTGTCGTGCGTGCGCCCGCGTCGCGCAGAACAGCCACTGCCTGCTCGAAACCCCGGTCCTCGTGCGGCACCACCCCGATCCGCAGACCGGCCAGCGACTCGGTCAACCCGCTGCGGAAGTCCTCAAAACGCCGGTCGACGGACGAGGGGTCGCCGCGATCGGCCCCGGCGAGCGCGGTCAGCAGGATCGCGCAGTCCTCGGCGCTGCGGGCGAGCGGGCCGACGTGGTCGAAGCCGGGCGCGAGCGGGACGCAGCCGTTCTTCGGCACCCGGCCGTACGTCGGCTTGAGCCCGGTGACCCCGCACAGCGCGGCCGGGTACCGGATGCTGCCCGCGGTGTCGGTGCCGAGACTGCCGAACACCAGGCCCGCGGCGACCGCGCTCGCGCTGCCGGAGCTGGATCCGCCGGGGTAGTGCGTGGGACGCCACGGGTTGCGCGGGAGCGGGAACGGCTTCGTCCGGTCCGGCGCGCCGATCCCGAACTCCATCGTCGTCGTCTTTCCGGTGAGCACCGCGCCCGCGGCGCGCAGCCGGGCGACCGCCGGACCGTCGCCGCGCCGGCCCCAGGCGCGATCGAGCACCTGGCTCTGCGCGGTCGTCTCGCCGTCGTCGGTGGCGAGAAGATCTTTTACTGCCAGCGGAATCCCGTGCAGCGGACCGCGATCGAGGCCAGCCGCCAGCTCGGCGTCCGCCCGTGCCGCAGCAGCCCGCGCCGGTCCGTCGAACCGGGAGAGGTAGACGCCCAGCGCGGCGTCGCGCTTGTCGGCGGCGGCAAACGCCGATTCGGCCAACGCCACCGCGGTGGTCCTCCCGGTGCGAAGGGCCACCGCGGCTTCGGCGATCGTCAGGACCATCGAGCGGCCGGTTCGGCGGCGGGGGAGTCCGCCTCGGACGACGCGGTGAGGTCGCTGCCGCGGGTTTCCGAGATCCGCCAGATCGCCACGATGGTGATCACCGCCCCGACGCCCGCGATGGCGCTCAGCGGCAGGCTCGACCCGCCGAACCCGGCGACCAGGCTGCTCGCGATCAGCGGCGTGAACCCGGCGCCGATCAGGCTCGCCAGCTGGTATCCGAGCGAAACCCCGGTGTAGCGCACCTCGGTGCCGAACATCTCCGACAGCATCGGCGCGAGCGGCGCGTACATCAGATTCTGCAGCACCTGCGCGCCCATGAGACCGACCGTCAGCCACAGCACCGAGCCGCTGGTGACCATGGCGTACAACGGAATCGCGTAGATGATCGTGCCGACCGCGCCGATCAGGCTCACTGTCCGCCGCCCGATCCGGTCCGACCACGCGGAGAAGGTCGGGATGCAGATGATCCCGACGCCCGCGACGAACAGGAGCGCGCGGGCGACGTCGGACACGTCGTAACCGAGGGTTTTGGCGTAGGCGATGCTGTGCGAGCTGACCAGCGCGGTCAGCGCGAACGGGCCGATCCCGGCCGCGCAGGCGAGGATGAGCGCGCGCGGGCGGCGCAGAACCTGCAGCACCGGGACGGCCGGCTTCTTGTCGCCGGACTTGGCCGCCTGCTCGCGGAAGACCGGGCTCTCCGACACCCGCAGCCGGACGTACAGCCCGATCATCAGCAGCAGCGCGCTCAGCAGGAACGGCAGCCGCCAGCCCCACGAGAACAGCGCGGGTTTCGGCAGCAGGCTCACCAGCGCGAACACGAGCGTCGCCAGGAACGACCCCAGCGGCGACCCGAGCTGCATGATGCCCGCCCACAGGCCGCGCCGGCGCGCACTCGCGTGCTCGACGACCATCAGCGCCGCGCCGCCCCATTCGCCGCCGACCGCGATCCCTTGCACCACGCGGAGGAACACGAGCAGCAGCGGCGCGGCGATGCCGATCGAGCTGTAGGTCGGCAGCACGCCGATGAGGAAGCTGGCCGCGCCCATCAGCGTCATGGTCACCATCAGCATCGACTTGCGGCCGAGCTTGTCGCCGAAGTGGCCGAACACGAGCCCGCCGAGCGGACGCGCGACGTACCCGGCGGCGAGCGTGCCGAACGCGGCGATGGTGGAGGTCGAGGAGTTCAGCGACGGGAAGAACAGCGGCCCGAACACGAGCGCGGCGATCGAGCTGTAGATCAGGAAGTCGTAGTACTCGATCACGGTGCCCAGCAGGCTGGACATCGTCACCTTGCGCAGTTCGGGGGACGCGGCGCCGCCGGGGGCGGGCGGCTGGGGTGCTGGCGAGACCATCGGGACCTCCGGGAATGGGGGCGGTGGGCGACCGAGTTGAGGATACTGATAGGTCGCCGGAGTGCAAGAGGTGTGCGCTCCGGATGCGATTCCGTTACCACCGCTATGACCGGTGATTTTGGGACGCTGAGGGAGCTTCGGGTTCCGCGCACGGTTGCGTAGTGGAGCTAATTGAGTATCCTTTATTCATCGAACGAGGTGGAAGGAGTCGGCGACGTGCACCGACTGGACGAAAGCCTGGGCCGCCGCGGGCCGGAGGGACGCTGATGGAGTTCGCGTGGGATCGGGCCGACGTCGCGTTCCGGCGCGAGCTGGGGGACTTCCTCGACCGCGAGCTGGCGGGATGGGACCGGTCCGAGACCGGCCTCGGCAGCGCCGTCTACAGCGATTTTTCGCGCGGGTTCGTCGGCAGGCTGGCCGAAAAGGGCTGGCTGACGCCGCACTGGCCGCGCGAGTACGGCGGCGGCGGGCAGGGCGCGTGGCAGCATTTCGTGCTCGGCGAGGAGATGTGGCGGCGCGGGGAGCCGCGCGGGCCGCAGTACATGAACGTCAACTGGGTCGGGCCGGCGATCATCAAGTACGGCACCGAGGACCAGCGGCGGAAGCTGCTGCCGCCGATCGCGCGCGGCGAGGTCTTCTGGTGCCAGGGCTTCTCCGAACCCGAAGCAGGCACGGACCTGGCCGCGCTGCGGACGAAGGCGGTGCGCGACGGCGACAGCTACGTCCTCAACGGACAGAAGATCTGGACGTCCTACGCCAACGTCGCCGACTACTGCTTCCTGCTCGCGCGCACCGGATCGGCCGCCGCCGGCCGCGACGGCATCTCGGTCTTCCTGCTCCCGCTGAACACCCCGGGGGCGCAGGTCCGGCGCATCCCGGGGTTCGTGGGCGATCATTCCTTCAACGAGCTCTTCCTGACCGACGCCCGGATTCCGGCCGATTGCCTGCTCGGGGAGGAGAACAAGGGATGGGAGATCGTCCGGCGCACGCTCGCCTACGAACGCGTCGGCGCGCCCCGGTACGCGCGGGCGGCGCTGGTGCTGGACCGGCTGGCCGCCGAGGTCCGCGCGTCCGGGCAGCTCGCCGACCCGGGGATCCAGGAGCAGTTCGGCGGCGCGCGGGCAGCGTGCGAGGCGGCGCGCGTGCTGGTGTACCGGGTGATCGACGAGCGGGCGAAAGCGAAGGAGCCGTCGCCGATGGCGTATCAGGCTCGCGCCGCGATGGTGCAGGCCGAACGCGCGGTGGGCGACCTCGCGCTGGACGTGCTGGGCAGCGAAGCGCTCGTCGAAGGGGCGCTGGGCGACGCGCAGTTCCGCAACTCGCTCGGCGCGGGCATCGCCGCGGGCAGCTACGAGGTGCAGCTCAACCTGATCAGCCGTCTCATCCTCGAACTGCCGAAGGACTAGCCGTGGATTTCGAACCGACCTCGACCCAGCGCGCGGTGCTCGACGCGCTGGGCGCCCTGCTGGCCCGGCACGCCGGACCGGAACGCAGCCGTGCGCTGGCGGCTCGCGGCGAATACGACTGGAACCTCGAAGAAGCGTTGCGGCGCGACGGTTTTCTCGACCTGTTCGCCGCGGAGGACGCCGGTCCGCTCGACGCGGCCTTGGCAGTGGAGGCGATCGCCGCCGAACTCGGTGCGGTCAGCGCGGTGCCGCACCTGCTGGTGCTGCCCGCCCTCGGGCTTGACCGTCCGGCCGGGCCGGTGGTGCTCGCGGTGGGCGAGCCGGGTCCCGTCCGTTATGGCGGCGAGGCGACGCGAATGCTTCTCGCTGACGACGATCGGTGTTTCGCCGTTGCCCTCGATTCCGTTGCTGCTGAACGGGTTCCGTCGGCTTACGGTTATCCGCTCGCCCGGGTGGTCGCAGCTGGCCGGGAGGAGCTGGCCCCCGGGAGCGCCGCGACGATGGTGAACTGGTGGCGGGTCGGCGTGTCCGCGGAGGCGGTCGGCATGATGCGCCGGGCCGCTGACATCGCGGTCGCCTACGCCAAGGACCGCAAGGTGTTCCGCCGCTCGCTCGGCTCGTTCCAGGCGCTGCAGCACCGGCTGGCCGAGGTGAACGTGCTGGTGGAAGGCGCGCGCTGGCTGGTGTACGAGGCCGCGTTCGCCGGGGCTCCGGCCGAAGCCGCCGCGGTCGCCGCGACGCACACGATGTCCGCGCTCGGCCGCGTGACCAGGGAAACCCACCAGATCATGGGCGCGATCGGGCTGACCGCGGAGCACGACCTGCACCTCTGGACGCTGCGGTTGCAGGCGTTGCGCGCGGAACTGGGCAGCTGGCGGATGCCGAGCCGGGCCGCCGCCGAAGCACGCTGGGCGACGGCATGAGCGTCGCGTTGACGCCGACCGAGGAGCAGCGGGCGCTGGCTGAGGTGGTCCGGCGTTTCTGCCGGACACACTGTCCGGACGAGGTCTGGCGTTCCGGCGTGTTCCCGGCGGAATTCTGGCGCGGGCTGGCCTCGCTCGGAGTGCTTTCGCTGGCGGTGCCGGGCGAAGGCGGCGGAGCAGGTGACATCGCCGCTGCCTTCGCGGAGCTGGGCCGGGCTGCCGCGCCCGGGCCGTTGGCGGAGACGGTGTTGGCGACCCACGTGCTGCCGTCGGAGCTTGCTGCCCAGGTCGCGGACGGGAATTTGGTGGCCTCGGTCGGCGCGCCGCCCTTGATGCCGTGGGCTCCCGTCGCTGGTGTTTTCGTTGAAACAGACGGCGCCGGTGCCTGGCTCGCCGAGGCTGGTTCAGTCGAGCCGGTCGAGGTGCTGGGCGGCGAGGAGTGGGGCCGGGTTGCGCTGACGCGAGGTCAGCTGTTGGAACGCGTCGAGGCGGCGACGGCGCTCTCGGACATCGCGGCGGCGGCGTACTTGAGCGGTGCGGGACGGCGGTTGCTGGACCTCGCCGTCGAACACGCGCGCACGCGAGTCCAATTCGGACGTCCAATCGGGACATTCCAGGCGGTCGCGCATCCCCTCGTGAATGCCGGGCTTTCGCTTACTGCGGCGGAGAAACTCACCACGATGGCGGCGCTCGCGCTCGACGACGAGCATCCCGATGGAACCGCACTGGCGGCCGCGGCGCGGTGTTCGGGAGGACGGGCGGCGGTCGAGGCGGCGGAAGTCGCGCATCAGACGTTCGGCGCGATCGGGTACTCCGTGGAAGGACCGATCGGGCCGCTTTCGCAACGGATCAGGCACCAGGCACTGCGGCCGGGGTGCGCGGACAAGGTAACGGCGAAGTACCGCCGGAAAGGCCA
Source organism: Amycolatopsis sp. NPDC059235 (assembly GCF_042754125.1). NCBI lineage: Bacteria > Bacillati > Actinomycetota > Actinomycetes > Pseudonocardiales > Pseudonocardiaceae > Amycolatopsis > Amycolatopsis sp. NPDC059235. The sequence continues at coordinate 44,473 of NZ_JBHZAG010000069.1, read as the reverse complement.
GGAACGATGAGCGACGCGCCCGAGGTGCTGTTCGAAAAGCGCGACCACGTCGCCTGCCTCACGCTCAACCGCCCGCACCGGGGCAACTCGCTGACCGGGTCGATGATGCCGGTGATCCGCGAGATGTGGGCCGAGGTCCGCGACGACCCGTGGATCCGCGCGGCGATCGTGATCGGCGCGGGGGAGCGGCATTTCTGCACCGGGGCCGACGTGCACGCGGTCGCCGGGCGCGGCGGGATGAGCACCGGGAACGGGCCGCTGACCGACGAGGTGTTCTGGTCGCCGCGGCAGAACCGGGTGTGGAAACCGGTGATCAGCGCGGTCAACGGGCTGGTCGCCGGGGCCGGGCTGCACTTCGTGGTCGACGCGGACATCGTGCTGGCGGCCGACCACGCGGCCTTCATGGACACGCACGTGAACGTCGGTCTCGTCGGCGCGATGGAGAACATCGGCCTGGCGAAACGGCTTCCGCTCGGGTCGGCGCTGCGGATGACGCTGATGGGCAAGAGCTACCGGATGCCCGCCCAGCGCGCGTACCAGCTCGGGCTCGTCGACGAACTGTCCACTTCGGAGGATCTGATGGCCGACGCCGAGGAGATGGCGCAGGCGATCGCGCGGAACTCGCCGGAGGCGGTGTCGCTGTCGAAGCAGGCGGTCTGGAATTCGCTGGAGATGGGGTACGGGCAGGCGTGCGAGTACGGCTGGTCGCTGCTGCGCATGCATTGGGCCCACCCGGACGCGAAGGAAGGCCCGCGCGCGTTCGCCGAGGGCCGCGAGCCCAACTGGACGACCGGGGAGCAGTGAGAGATGGATTTCGGCTTCACCGCTGAGGAAGAGGCGTTCCGGGCGGAGGTCCTCGAGTTCCTCTGGGAATACCGGGACACCGACGGATACTTCCACCGCGGCAAGGACACCGCCGACGGCGTCCGCCGGGTCTACCGTGCGCTGGGCGACCGGGGCTGGCTGTCGCTGTCGTGGCCGACCGAGTTCGGCGGCGGCGGACGGTCGCCCGCGTACGAGTTCATCCTCTGGGACGAGATGGCCTACGCGCGGGTGGCGCGCCCGCCGATGGGCCCGGGTCTCGTGGCCAAAGCGCTGATGACGCACGGCACCGACGCGCAACGCGAGCGGTACCTCGCCGACCTGCGACGCGGTCGGCTCAACTTCTGCCTCGGCTACTCCGAACCCGACGCGGGCTCGGACCTCGCCGCGGTGCGCACGAAGGCGCGCCGCGAGGGCGACCACTACGTGGTCGACGGGGCGAAGTGCTGGACGTCCAATGCGCACTGGTCGGACTGCGTTTGGCTGCTGTGCCGGACCGGCGCGCCGGACAGCCGGTCGCGAGGGTTGAGCGTGCTGATCGTCCCGTTGGACAGCCCAGGGATCACCGTGTCGCCGATCCCGACGCTGGACGGCGGACGGCTGAACGAGGTCCGGTTCGACGGCGTGCGGGTCCCGGTTGCCGATCGGGTGGGCGCGGAGAACGAGGGGTGGCAGGTCGTCGCGTCGGCGCTCGCGGTGGAGCGGCACGTGCAGTTCCCGCCGAAGCGGTTGCGCCGGGATCTGCATGACCTGATGGCGGCGCTGGACTCGGCCGGGGTCGCCGAAGATCCGGTGGTGCGGCAGCGGGTCGGCGAGCTGGCGGTGCGGCTCGCGGAGGTGGATGCGCTGGCGCTGGCCTTGCTGGGCGAAGTGATTCGGGGTGAACCGGCTGCTGTTGCGGCGGCGTATCACAAGCTGGCGGGCACGGTGCTGGCCCAGGACATCGCCCGCGCCGGGGTGGAGTTCGGCGGGGCGGAGGCGGTGGTCGCGGGGACGGATACGGAGTTTTTGTGGCGGCAGTCGATCTTGGAGACGATCGGCGGCGGGACGACGGAGGTGATGCGGGGGTTGATCGCGCGGCAGGAGTTCGGGCTGTCAGCTTGAGGGAGCCTCAGCTCAAAACCCGCGCCCCGCGCAGATAAGCCGCCAGCCGGATCCGCAGCCCGCGCAAGTCCCGCAGCGCGAGCGGCAGGTGATACGCCGGGCGGTACCCCACTGCGACACCGGCGTCGCCGCACGGTCCCGCGAAGTACACGAACCCGTCGTCCTGGTCGCGGCGCGCCGGGGACCACGGCTGATCCTGCCAAGCGCGCGCCGCGGCGTGGCTGGCGATCCAGTAGCTCGGGGCCTTCATCGTCTCGGCGATCGCGGCGGCGAAACCCGCGGCGTCGGTGTCGCTGACGCCTAGTCCGCGGCCCGGCCACACACGCGGCAGCACCCGGTCGGCAGTGTGGTCTTCGAGCCATGGCGCGCAGGCGAAGATCGCGCTGGTCCCGTCGACCGAGACCGACCAGCGTTGCATGGCCGCAGTGGGCGGGATTTCGTACATGGCGACCACCTGCCGGGAAAACGACGATTTGGCGAAGCATAAATGAACGGTGCGGGGCCCTGCAGATCGCGGTTCAGCGAGGGGCGCCGAGGGCGGCGGAAATCCGGTCGGCGACGGTGCGGGTGAAGCGGCCCGCCGCGGGCAGTCGTCCGCCGAGGCGCGATTTCGGGGCGGACACGTTGACTGCCGCGACAATGTCGCCGCGGAAGCCGTACACCGGCGCGGAGACGCCGACCAACCCCGGCTCGAACTCCTCGTCCACGGTTTCGTAGCCGCGTTTCCGGATCCCCGCCAGCTTCGCGGTCAGTGCCTCGAGGGTGAGCGGCGGCGGTTCCTCCGCGGCGCCGGGGAGGTCAGGGAGCGGATGCGCGGCGGCGCCGGCGAAGGTCCGCCACCATTGCCCGACGGTTTCCTCGTCCCATTCGCTCAATAACACCCGTCCGGGTGAGGTTGTGAACGGGTCGACGCCGACGCCTTCCCAGCCGAGTCCGCGAAAAGCGTGGGACGCGAGTTCGCTCCGGAGGGTGAACACCTGGCCGGCGCGCAGGACGCACAAATGCGTCGTTTCGTTCAGCCGCGCCACAATCGTGCGCAAAAAGGGCGCGGCCAGGTGCGCGAGGTGCGTTTCGGTGGCGTGCGTGGCCAGCGCGAAGAGCCGCCAGCCCGGCCGGTACGCGCGGGTGTGTTCGTCGCGCGACACCAGGCCGGTGTCGGCGAGCGTCGAGAGGGCTCGCGAGACCTGTGCCTTGTCCCGGCCGGACAGTTCGGCGACGCGGGACACGCCGAGTCCGTCGCGCGCTTCCGGCAGTGCGAGGACTTCGAGCAGGTCGACGTCGCGGACCAGACCCGAACCGTAGGTGCGCTGGTTCGCCATGTTGAGGACTGTGCAACAACGATTGGGCGAGCGTCAATCCGGGGTTACCGTCCGGAGAGTGAAGATCGCCGACATCCAGCTGCTGCCCGGGACGCTGCCGCTCGATCCGCCGTTCGACGCCGCCTGGGATCCGGTTCCGCGCACGCGGTTCGACGCGACGGTGGTCAAGGTCGTGACCGACGAGGGCGTGGTCGGCTACGGCTCCGGCGACACGATGGCCGGCTTCGAGCCGTACGCGGAGTTGTTCCTCGGCCAGGATCCGATGGCGATCAGCAGGCACGTGCGGGCGCTGGAGACCGTCGCGTTCCACGCCGGGCGCTACTGGCCGCTGGAGATCGCGCTGTGGGACGTCATCGGGAAGGTGCTCGGCGTTCCGGTCGCGACGCTGTTCGGCGGCGCGGCGGACGCGATCCCGGCGTACGCGTCGACCGGCCGGATCCTGCCCGCCGACCAGCGGGCCGAGGTGATGGCCGGGATCCGCGGCCAAGGGTTCCGGGCGGCGAAGATCCGGCTGGCCGCGGACGATTTCGCCGGCGGAATCGCCACCATGCGGGCGGTCCGCGAGGCGGTCGGGCCGGAGATGACGCTGATGGCCGACCTGAACCAGGCGTGGCGGATGCCGGGCGACGTGCGGCCTTCCCTCGACCCGGCGGCCGTCCGGCGGTTCGCCGAGGCGCTGCGCGAGCTGGACGTGTTCTGGCTCGAAGAACCGCTGCCGCTGGACGACCGGCCCGGCCTGCGCGCGGTGCGGGACACCGGGATCCGCGTCGCCGGAGGAGAAATGGTCCGGACCTTCCGTGAGCTGCTGGACCTGGTGGAATCCGACGCCCTCGACGTCTACCAGCCGGACGTCGCGCTCGCCGCCGGCATGCTGCGCGGCCGGACTCTCGCCGAACTGGTGCTGGCGCGCAACCGCCTCTTCACGCCGCACACCTGGTCGAACGGCCTCGGCCTGCTCGCGAACCTGCACGTGACCGCAGGCGTCGGCGGGGGACCATACCTCGAATTCCCTTACGACCCACCGGTGTGGACGCCGCAGCGGCGGGACTTCCTGCTCGCCGCGCCGCTGGACATCGACGCGGACGGCCTGCTGCACGTGCCGTCCGCGCCGGGGCTGGGCGTCGCTGTCGACGAGGAACGGTTCGGGAGGAAGTCATGACCGAGATCCCGGCCATCGAAATCGGGCCTTATCCGGCTGCCACCTTCGCCGCCGGTGCGGTCGAGCAGTTGCCGCGATTGGTCCGGACGATCGGTGTGCGGAAAGTTGTGCTGGTCAGTGATCGCGGATTGGTCGCGACTCCGCTGCCGGAGCAGACGTCAGAGTTATTGCGGCGAGACGGTTTGGCGGTCGAGGTTTTCTCCGAGGTGCACCCGAATCCGACCACCGACGACGTCGACGCGGGCGGTGCCTTCGCCCGGGCCGCTGGGGCACAAGCGGTGATCTCACTGGGCGGCGGGTCCGCTTTGGACGCTGCGAAGGCGATCGCGCTCGCCGCGGTCAACGACCGTCCCGCCACTGAATTGGGCTGGAGCACCGAGGATTCAACGGATTTGGTGCCCGCGTTGCCGATCGTGGCGATCCCGACCACGTCCGGCACCGGTTCGGAATGCAACGACCTCGGCGTCATCACGGACCCCGCGCGGCAGCGGAAGTGTTACCTGGGCGGCCCGACTTGCCTTGCCCGGTATGCACTTCTCGACCCGGCGCTCACGCTGAGCCTCCCGCGGCGCGCGACTGCCGCCGCGGGAATCGACTGCCTGACCCATGCGGTGGAGTCATTTCTTTCCGCCCGGCCGAATCCGTGGGCGGATGGTCTGGACCTGCAAGCCGTCCGTTTGGTCGCGGAGAATCTCCGTCGCGCGGTCTCCGATGGCGGAGATCTGGCGGCCCGGGCGAATCTGATGCTGGCCGCGCACACCGCGGGCCTGGCGATGCGGACGACCGGACTCGGCGTGGTGCACGGCGTCGGGCACTCGCTCGGCGGCCGGTTCGACCTGCCGCACGGCCAGGCTTTGGCGTTGGTGCTGGGCGAATGCCTGCGGTTCAACCGTGCGGTGCGGGAGGAACGCTTGGCGCGATTGGCGGAACCGCTGGGCGTGGCCGACGCGCGGAAATCGTTCGCACACAACGCGGACGCGGCGATTTCCGCGATCGAACGGCTGGTCGCCGACGTCGAACTGTCCGGCCGGCTCCGCGAATTCGGTATCGGCGAAGGAGATCTGCCGGACCTGGTGGCCGACACCCTGGCGGACGGGGTGCTGGCGAACACCCCGCGCGAGGTCTCGGCGGACGACGTGACCGGGATTCTCCGCGCGACCTGGTAGTCCGCGGCGGGAAACCGGCGATGCCGGACATAGTTCGCGAATACCGTTGTGCGGCAACGGAAAACCGAGCAGGATCGCGGCCCTGCGCCGAACCGGTGCACCAGGTAACGATCTCATGTCCGCTTGTTCTGCGCGCGCCGCCGCGGGAGGACAGTGGAAGCGGACCGCCGACCCGGCAGGAGGCCGCGCCATGGACAAAGCCGGAACGACCGAACAGCCGTCCCCGGCGGTCGTCGCGGGGGACGACAAGCGGCTCAAGAAGCATTTCGGCCCGATCGGGCTGCTGTTCACCGCGGTGGGGTCGATCATCGGGTCCGGATGGCTCTTCGGCGCGCTCAACGCGGCGCAGCTCGCCGGGCCCGCGGCGATCGTGTCGTGGGGGATCGGCGCGGTGATGTTCGTGCTGATCGGGATGACGTACGCCGAATTGGGCACGATGTTCCCGCATTCGGGCGGCGTCGCGCGGTTCCCGCACTATTCGTACGGCTCGTTCGCGAGCTTTTCGATGGGCTGGGTCACCTGGGTCGCCGCGGCCGCGGTGTCGCCGATCGAGGTGCTCGCGGTCGTCCAGTATTCCACGAATTACCTTCCCTGGCTGGAGAAACTCGACGCGGACCGCAACGCCGTGCTCACCCCGGCGGGCACCGGGATTTCGATCCTGCTGCTGGCGTTCTTCGTGCTGGTGAATTTCTTCGGCGTGCGCTGGTTCTCCCGGATCAACAATGTGCTCGTGTGGTGGAAACTCGCGGTCATCGCGCTGGTGATCGTGGTTTTCCTGGTGACCGCCTTCAACACTGATCATTTCGCGGGGTTCGGCGGGTTCGCTCCGTACGGGACGCACGGGATCTTCTCCGCGGTCGCGAGCGCCGGGATCGCGTTCTCCTTTTTCGGCTTCCGGCAAGGCGTCGAACTGGCGGGGGAGACGGCCAACCCGAAACGCAACGTGCCGCTCACGCTCATCGGTTCGGTGGTGCTCACCGGGATTTTGTACGTGCTGCTGCAGATCGCGTTCATCGGCGCGGCCCCGTCCGACGCGATCGCCAAACAGGGCTGGGAACACGTCGGCGCGAACTTCACCGCGGGCAGCGACGTGCTGGCCACCTTCGGCCCGCTCGCCGCGATCTCGAGCGTGCTCGGCATCGGCTGGCTGGCCACCCTGCTGTACGCGGACGCGATCATCTCGCCCGGCGACACGGGTTTGATCTACACCGGCGTCACCGCGCGCATCTCGTATGCCATGGGGCGCAACGGAAACGCGCCGTCCGGGCTGGCGAAGGTGAATTCCGCGGGCGTTCCGTGGCTCAGCCTGATCCTCGCGTTCGTCGTCGGCTGTTTCTTCTTCCTGCCGTTCCCCGGATGGAACAAACTGGTTTCGTTCGTCACGAACAGCACGGTGCTGTCGTTCGGTTCCGGGCCCCTGGTGCTGCTCGCGATGCGCAGCCAGCTGCCGCGCCACGACCGCCCGTTCCGCCTCGGCCGCGGCTTCACGTGGGCGGTCGCGTTCCTCGCGATGTTCTCCACAAACCTGATCATCTACTGGACCGGCTGGGACACGAACTGGAAACTGTTCGTGGTGATCGTCTTCGGATACCTCCTGCTCGCGGCGCACCAGGCCTTCGCGAAGACCGCCCCGAAGCTGGACTTCCGGCACGGCTGGTGGGTGCTGGTGTGGTTCGCGGGCCTCGCGGTGATCAGCTATCTCGGCACGTATCCGGAGGCGTCGAAGCATGCCGGGAACCTGGGGGTGCTCGACTTTTCGCTGGGTGCGGCGGCGTCGCTGGTGCTGACCGCGGTGGTGATCGCGCTGGCGCTGCGGAGTGCGTTGCCCAGCGAGCGGGTGACGGAGATCTTGGCTGAGCGGCGGGAGCCGAACGAAACCCCGGCGTGAGGCTCGGGGATGATTCGAGCGGTGGCCACGCTTCGCTTCGAGTTCCCTCCGCCCGGCGAACTGGGCGGTCCGGTCGTGGTGCCGTATGTCGACGACGTCGCGCTGACCGAGCTGATCGACCGGTTCGAACTCGCCGAAGGCATGTCCCCGGCCGGGGTGCTTACGGCGGCCTGATTCCGGACTGTTTCGCTGGCACGCCGACCGAGCACTTCCACGGCCTCGACTTCGAGGAAGGCGAAACGCCGCTGCTCGCCTGTGCGTGCGGGGTCTGGGGCTGCTGGCCGCTGCTGGCGCGCATCACGGTGACCGGCGACGAGGTCGTCTGGGATTCGTTCGCGCAACCGCACCGGCGGAAGCGGGACTACCGCGGGTTCGGGCCGTTCCGGTTCGCCCGCGCCCAGTACGACGCGGCAGTGCTCCGGTTCGCGTCCGCCTGACGGTCTGCCATGCTGGGCCCCGGAGGTCGGATCATGGGCGCGAGCGTGGTTTTCGTCGTGTTCGACGGCGTGAAGATGCTCGACGTGACCGGGCCCGCCGAGGTGTTCGCCGAGGCGAATCTGGCCGGGGCCGGGTATTCGGTCAGCTACCGGTCGCCGTCGGGAGCACCCGTGGCGACGTCGGTGGGCGTCCGGCTGCCCGTCGACGGGCCGGTCGCCGAGACGCCGGACCCGGACCTCGTCGTGGTGGCCGGCGGCGACGGGCTGGTGGAGCACGGCGTGCCCGTGGATCTGGTCGCCGCGATCCGGGAAATCGCGCCGCGTGCTGGTCGGCTGGTGTCGATCTGCACCGGTTCCTTCGCGCTGGCCGCCGCGGGCGTGCTGTCCGGACGGCGCGCCACCACGCATTGGCGGCACGCGGCCCGGCTCGCCCGCGCGTACCGGGACGTCGAGGTGCTTCCCGACGCGCTTTTCGTGCGGGACGGCGACATTTTCACCTCGGCCGGAGTGTCCGCGGGCATCGATCTGGCGCTCGCTCTGGTCGAACAGGACCACGGCCCCGATCTCGCGCGCACCGTCGCGCGCGGTCTCGTGATGTTCATGCAACGGCCCGGCGGCCAGTCGCAGTTCTCCGCGCCGCTGCGGATGCCGCGGCCGAGCACTCCGACGTTGCGCGAGGTGACCGACCTGGTTTCGGCGCAGCCCGGGCTCGACCACAATGCGTCCGCGATGGCCTCGCGGGCGGGCGTCAGCGCCCGGCATCTCGCGCGGCTGTTCGCGAGCGAACTGGACACGACGCCGGCGAAGTACGTCGAGCAGGTGCGGCTGGACCACGCGAAAGCCCTCCTCGGCGCGGGGCACGGCGTCGCGGAGACCGCCCGTGCCTCCGGATTCGGCAGCTCCGAGACGATGCGCCGCGTCTTCGTGGCCCGCCTGGGGATTTCGCCGAGTCAGTACCGCGCGCGCTTCGAGACCACGGCCTCCTGACTCCTGTCCGGATCTGTGGGCACGCGGTCGGTTTTCGCAGTGGGACCGAGGACTTCGCCGGGCGAGACTCGGGCTGAGCCCAATTTTTCCCGAGGAGGTCTGTGGTGCCCGAGGTGATCGCCGGGATCGAGATTCCGGATACCGCGCTGGTGCGCGAGGCGACGGCGCTGGTGCGCGACGTCGCCGACGAGACGTTGTTCCACCATTCGCGGCGAGTGTTCCTGTGGGGTTCGCTGAAAGCCGCCGCGCGCGGGCTGACGGTGGATCCGGAACTCGCGTACGTCGGCGGGCTGTTCCACGACCTGGGGCTCACCGACGGGTACGCGACCTCCGACCGCCGTTTCGAACTCGACGGCGCCGAGGCGGCCCGGACGTTCCTCCTCGACCACGGCCGTTCGGAGGAAGACGCCCGGAACGTCTGGCTCGCGATCGCCCTGCACACGACGCCGGACGTCCCGCTGCGGCTGGCCCCGGAGGTGGCGGTGGTGACGCTGGGCGTGGAAACCGACGTGCTGGGCCTCGGCCTGGCCGAGATCGCCGGCGACCGGCGCGCGGAGGTCGTCGCGGCACATCCGCGGCCGGACTTCAAGAACCGCATCCTGCGCGCGTTCCGGGACGGGATGGCCGGCCGTCCGGAGACGACGTTCGGCACGATGAACGACGACGTGCTCGCCTATTTCGATCCGGCGTTCGAGCGGACGGACTTCGTGGAGCTGATCAAGGGGAGCGCTTGGCCGGAGTGAGGGGCCGCGCGGCTCGGGCTTGCCAGTTAGTCTGCGCGCAGATAGTCTCTGCGCAGACTAACTGGGAGGACCGATCATGTGGACCACTGACTACAGCGCGGAGACTTCGGCGCGTCCGGACGCGGTGTGGGCGGCGTTGCGGGCCCTGCACAGCGGGACGCCGCTGAGCGAGCGCAGCGACCGGTTCGAACTGCACGGACCGTTCGAGAAGGGGACCGAGCTGTCGGTCACCCCGCAGGGGCAGGACACGTTCCGTTCGCGCATCACGGAGTTGACCGAGAACGAGGTCTACGAGGACGAAACGCGCTTCGGCGAGGTCGTGCTGCGGTTCCGGCACACGCTCGCGCCGCTCTCCGGCGGCGGCACGCGCGTCACGCATCGCTTGGAAATCGAGGGGGACGCGGGTCCGGAACTCGGGCCGCAGATCAGCGAGGACTTCCCGGTCGCCATGAGCGATTTGCTGGCCAGTGCGGAGCGGTCCGCGCGATGACGCGGTTCGCGGGTCCGGGGGACAGCCCGGGTTTCCTGCTGTGGCACGTGACTTTGGCGTGGCAGCGGCGGATCCGGCAGACGCTCGAACCGCTGGGCCTCACGCACGTCCAGTTCGTGCTGCTCGCGTGCTGCTGGTGGATGGAAACGCACGGCGCGCCGCCGCGGCAGCAGGAACTGGCCGCGCGGGCGGGCACCGACATCAAGATGACCTCCCAGGTGATCGCCCGGCTGGAGGCGGCCGGACTGGTGACGAGGACGGTCGACTCCGGCGACACGCGCGCGAAACTGGTGCGGCTGACCGAAAACGGCCGCGATTTGGCCGGGCGGGCGGTGACCGCGGTGGAGCGCGTGGACGTGGAGATGTTCGGCGCCGAGGCCGCGCCGTTGCTGCGGACCTTGCGGTCGGTGCTCGACGCGGAGTGATCCGCTGCGGCGGCTTGGCTGTCGCCTGGGTGGGGTCCGAGTTCTTGCCCGCTCCGGGTGCAAGAACTCGGAGACCGTGCCGACCGGTGGTGGTGCCGCGGACGGGCCAGGGCGGCGGTGTCTGCGTGGCCCGTCGGACCGTGCGCCCATCTCCGCTCAGCGCTGGTGCGGTCCGTCGCAGGTACCGGATTCGGCGGCGGCCTTGAGGTCGGCGAGCCAGGTTTCGAGGCCCATGTCGGAGGTCGGGTCGGCTTGCGGGCCGGAGTGGCTTTCCTCGGTGCGGACGAGGATGCCGCCGCGGACGGGAGTGAAGGTCCAGACATGTGTGCCGTCGATGTGGTAGCCGGCGCTGTCGGCGGGGCCGGTCCAGCGAAGGCATTTGCCGCGCTGGAGTTGCTGGACGGTGGAGCTGATGACCACAGTGCTCGGGGGAGTCGTGGGCACGTGGACGGTGGCTTGGAACCGCGAGTGCTTGCGCAGCGGGCCGGAGTCCAGGCGCCGCACGGTCATCGGGGCGGCGGGTTTCTGCCAGGACGTCCAGGCTTCCACATCGGTCTGCAAGTCCCAGATGGTGTGCAGCGGCGCGTGGACGAGGATTTCGGCCCGGTGACGGGCTTTCGCGGCCGGGTCGACGCCTTTGCCTTGGCAGGTCAGTGAGGTGTGGCCGGGAGTCGCGGCTTGGGCGGGTGTGGCTCCGAGGACAGCGGCGGCAGTCAGCGGGACTGCGAGCAGGGCGGTCCCGAGGCTGCGGCGGCGAGGGGTTCGCGAGGTGGCCGGGTCGGTGCTGCGCATGGGTTTCTCCTCTTGTCGAGTGTCTGTTAATACCATTAACTGTGGTGAAACCCTATAGCTCGGCGCTGGTGAAGGTCAATAGGAAAAGTGAAGGGCATTAACCTCGTCTCGGCACGGCGGAGACGGGGTGCGCGGACGGCGCGACCGCTGGCGTGCTCCAGCGGTCCGGATGCTTGACTTCGCCGACCAGTTCAGGCGAACGGGCTCAGCGGAAGAACTGCCGGGCGACGGCGGGCCGGGACCCGGTGCCGGAGTCAGGTCTGGAGGAGGACGTCCGTCAGGGCGAAGCTCGGTCGAAACCGTACAGCCGTCCCGCCTCGGCAGCCGTTCGCGTGATACTCCGCCACGACCACGGGCCCGGTGTCGCGGACCTCGATCGTCAGCAAGGTCGCGTGCTCGCGGTAGACATCGACGACGGTGTCCGACTCCCGCCGGTGCCGGAAGCGGACGCTCCGGTGCATCGCGTCCCAGCTGAGGTGGAGTTCCTCGGTCTCGGAGACGGGAATCCTGACTTCCCGCACGAAGTCGTCGCCCGTCGCCTCCTCTGTCCGCGGGAGGACGTCGAAAACGGAGAACCACACCTCGTCCTCGGCAACCGCGAACTCCACGCGGGGCAACCTACCGGACCTCGGGAGGCGGAGCGGAGGCAAATTCTGGTGGGGCCGCAGAAGCGAAGCGCGCCTAATGCGGAGAAGTCCCTGGCGCGCAAAGTGCCCGCCGCACCGCGGCGCGGAGCCAGCGGTGCGCCCCGTCGGCGGATTGGCGCGGATGCCACGCCATGCCGATCGTCAAGGGAGGCAACGGAACCGGGATGTCGAGCAGCTGCAGGCCGAGTGCGGTGGCGTCGGCGGTGAGCGGCGACGGGGGTTCGCCGGGGAGCGACGCGGGGATCAGGCAGACGACATCGCTGCGCGCGGCGAGGGCCATCGCGGCCAGGTGGCTCGGCAGGACGATCGCGACGCGGCGGCGGAGGCCGTGTTCGGCCAGTGCGGTGTCCAGAGGGCCGGTGAACCGGCCGCGGCGGCTGACGGCGACGTGGTCGGCCGCCGCGAGCCGGGCTGGGGTCAAGGGGGCCGAAGCGAGCGGGTGGCCGGGGCGGACGGCGGCGGCCATGCGCAGGGTGAGCAGTTCTTCGACCTGCGTTTCCGGGTCGACGTGGTCGATGGAGCCGACCTCGAGGTCGAGCCGTCCGTCGCGGAGGGCGGAACCGGCTTCCCATTCCTCGGCTCGGACTCGCAGCGAGATGCCGGGGGCTTCTTCCCGGGCGAGTTGCAGGAGACCGACGGCCAGGGCGGCACCGACCAGATCGGCGGCTTGGATCGTGAAGGTCGAGCGCAGGGTCGCGGGGTCGACGACGGCGCCGGGGCTCAGCAGCGCGCCCAGGCTGTGCACCACCGCGGCGGCCTCCTCGCGCAGGGACTGCGCGCGCGGCGTGGGGACCATCGCTTGCCCGGCCCGGACCAGCAGCGGGTCTTGCAGGATGCGCCGCAGCCGGGCGAGCGTGCGGCTCATCGCGGCCGGCGAGGTGTGCAGGCGCGCGGCGGCCTTGGTGACGCTCTGCTCGGTCAGCAGGGCGTCCAAGGCGACGGCGAGGTTGGCGTCGAGTGCCGGGTTCAGGCTATTCACCAGGGTAATTCCACTTCAGGCAAGGATTGCGTGCCGAAGTTCCCATTGTGGCAGCACCGCCGCGCTCAGCAGGATCGAGGGCGTACCCATCGGTCCTAATCCACGAGGTTTTCATGATCGTCATCACTGCCCCCACCGGGAACATCGGCAGCCGGGTGCTGCGCCTGCTGTTCGACGCGGGCGAGGACCTGCGGGTGATCGTCCGCGACCCGGCCCGGCTCCCGGATTCGGTGCGCGAGCGCGTCGAGGTCGTCGTCGGATCGCACGGCGACGCCGAAGTCGTCGACCGGGCCTTCGCGGGCGCGGACGCCGTTTTCTGGGTGGTCCCACCGGATTCGTCGCGTACTCCGGCAGACGGCTGGAGCGGTTTCACCGGCCCGGCCGCGAAAGCGCTTGCCGCGCACGGCGTCGGGCATGTCGTCGGGGTTTCGGCGCTCGGCCGCGGCACCGCGGTCGCCGATCGGGCGGGGCTGGTCACCGCGTCGCTCGCGATGGACGAGCTGATCGCGGGAACCGGGGTCGCGTACCGGGCGCTGGCCAACCCGTCCTTCTTCGAGAATCTGCTGGAGGAGGTCGGCTCGATCCGGGAGAAGGGCGTCTACGCCGACGTACTGGACCCGGACCGCAAGGCCCCGCTCGTCGCCGTCGCGGACATCGCCGCGGTCGCCGCGCGGCTGCTGCGGGACCGGTCCTGGACCGGGTTCGCGGACGTCCCCGTGCTGGGGCCGGAAGACTTGTCTCCCACCGAGGTCGCCCGGATCATGACCGAGCAGCTGGGCCGTCCGGTCCGCTACGAGCGCGAGTCGCTGGACGACCTGCGCAGCACGCTCATCGGCTACGGGCTGAACGAAACCTTCGTCCACGGCATCGCGGACATGAAGCACGCCAAGGACAACGGCCTCGACGCCGGTGTCACGCGCACCGCGGAAACGGCGTCTCCGACCACGTTCGAACAGTGGTGCGCCGAATCCCTCAAGCCCGCCTTCGAAGCCTGACCTCCAAGGAGCCGCAATGTCCGCGAAGGAAACGCCGGTCACCGCGTTCCTGCTCGTCAAGACCACGCCGGAATGGCTCGCCCTGACCCCGCCGGAACGGGCCGACGCTTTCGCCAGCCAGGTCGTGCCCGCGATCGAGGCGAAAACCGCCGGCGTCCGGTCGCGCTTCTACGACACCGAGTTCTACTCCGCGCGCGTCACCGACGTCTGGGTCTGGGAAGCCGATGATCACCACGCCTACCAGCTGTTGATCGACGCGCTGCGGGAAACTCCTTTCTGGGACCGGTATTTCGAGGTCGTCGACCTGCTCGTCGGCACCGAGAACGGCTACGCCCGCACGTACGGCCTGGACCCGTTGGCCACCATCGCCACCTGAGCACGCGAGAGGGCCCCGTCTCCCGGAAAGCGGAGACGGGGCCCTGGCACCGCAAGAGATCAGTGCGCCGAGGCGAGCGCCGCCGTGGCGGGCGGCATCAGCTTCGGGTATTCCTTCTGGAACTTCTCGATCATCTTCGCGGACGGGATGATCCGGTTCGGGTTGTTCTGGCTCACGGCCTGCTTCTCGCCCCACGCGCCGGCGGCCTTGCGCTGGTCGGGGGTGCCGTGGCTGTGGAAGCAGTCGCCGATGGAGGCGTCGAGGTAGGTGACCTCCTGCTGGGTGCGGGCATTCCACGCCTCGCCCTTGGCGTGCGCGACGAAGTAGCCGCCGTACGCGTCCGGGCCCATTTCGGCGGATTCGTCGCGCGGGTAGTTGTTGTGCGCGAAGTCGACCTGGTGGCCGTACTCGTGGCCGACGACCGCTTCCACCGACACGTCGTCGAAGCCGAGGTGGTTGACCACGTCGAGCAGGCCGTCGCCGAGCATGACGCGCTTGCCGCCGAGGCTGTCGGCCGGGGCGGAGAACGCGTTCAGGGTCAGCAGCGGGTTGCGGCCGCCCTGCAGGGCCGGGACCTCGTAGAGCACCTTGGTCGCGAGCGCGCCCGCCGCGGCGGCCCGCTTCGGGTCGAGGCCGAGCTTGAACGTCTGCGTCGTGCGGTCCTGGCTGCCGAGGTCGGTGCCCTTCCAGGCGACCAGCTGGATGTTCCAGCTCTCGATGTCCCAGAACCCGCGCAGCTTGTCGATCGTCGAGCCTGCCCGCGGCGTGTACTGGCCGTCGGTGCCGAAGACCTGCGGGGTCTTGTCGCTGGCGACGGCCTGGGTGTAGAGCTGGCCGATCGCGCTCAGCGCGCTGAGCGCCTGGCCCTCGGTCGGGGTCAGCGTGGAGGCGAGCTTGTTCGCGTACGTCAGCAGCGATCCCTCGGTGCAGCCCGGGATCGGGCCCTGCGCGGCGTGCGCCTGCTGGCCCGGCCGCTTCACCGGCGAGTCGAAGAACGGGTCGACGCCGCGCAGCGCGTTCGCGGGCAGCCCGTTGTAGAGGTCCTCGACGTCCTGGTACAGCTGCGCGATGTCCTGTTCGACCGAGGTCGGCTCGGCCGCTTTCGCCTGCGGCGCCGCGATCGCCGGGACGGCCGTGGCGACCGTCAGCGCCGCGAGGGTGCCTGCCGCCGCGAGCGTTCTGCCGAGAATTCTGGTCCGTTTCCGCATGGGCCCCTCATTCCGGTTCCAAGATCACGAATACGCCCAACCCTAAGACGATCTTGGGCGGCGGAACCGGGGCGAGGGAAAGACCCCCGGGATGGCCCACGCCTTTCGGCGGGTTTTCGCCCTGCGGACATCGGCCGAAAGTACTATCGGGCAACGCGTCGCCCGCCCCGGGAAAACGGGCATTCGGGAAAACCGGACGAAATGGCTCAGGCCTTGACCCGGAACCGCATCCGGCAGACGACCGCGTCGGAACGGCGGCGCAGCACCCGGGCGAGCACCGCGCCGCGGCGGTTCTGCAGGACGCGCTGCCAGAAATGCTCGGGCTCGACCTCGGCGACCAGGACGAAAACGTGGCATCCGTCGTGTCGCCGGAGGTGTTCCGCGATCGGCTCGCCGAGGCGGCGGCGTTCGTCGTGCAGCTGGACGAGCGTGACCTCCGGGTGCCAGCGCTCCCACGTTTCGACGAACTCGCGCGCGGCCGCCTCCTCCTCGGGGTGCGTCACGTGCACGGCCTCGACGTGCTCGCCGAGCGACAGCGCGGCGGAGAGCGCGTCGCGGGTCAGCCGCGACACCGTGTGGACCGGGACGACCACCAGCGACCGGTTGGGCCGC
The DNA here is from genome assembly GCF_042754125.1 of Amycolatopsis sp. NPDC059235. Classification (NCBI taxonomy): domain Bacteria; kingdom Bacillati; phylum Actinomycetota; class Actinomycetes; order Pseudonocardiales; family Pseudonocardiaceae; genus Amycolatopsis; species Amycolatopsis sp. NPDC059235. The sequence continues at coordinate 28,324 of NZ_JBHZAG010000069.1, read as the reverse complement.
GGCGGAGGCGGGACGCGCCCGAGTTCGAGCCGGTCGCCGATGCGGCGGTAGGTGCGGTGGACCCATTCCATCATCAGCACGAGCACCGGCAGCGCGACGACGATCAGCCAGCCGCCTTCGCCGAATTTCGTCGCGGTGACCACGATCGCCGCGATTCCGGTGAGCAGCGCGCCGAAACCGTTGAGCGCGGCCTTTCCTCGCCAGCCGCGCGGGCGGGCGCCGAACCAATGCCGCACCATTCCGACCTGCGAAAGGGTGAAGCCGACGAACACGCCGATCGCGAACAGCGGCACCAGAGTGTTCATGTCGCCATTCGCGAGAATCAGCAGCAAAGCGGAAGCGAGAGCGAGGAAACCGACGCCGTAGCGGTACACCTGACGTTCGGCGCGCAGGGCGAAAACGTGCGGGAGGTTGTTGTGTTTCGCGAGCAGTTGCGCCAGCACCGGAAGCCCGCCGAAGGAAGTGTTCGCAGCCAGTGCCAGCAGGACCACGGTGGAGAATTGCACTACGTAGTAACCGAAACCGTTCCCGAGCGACGCGGCGGTGACCTGCGACAGCACGGTCACGCCGTCGACCGGGTGGATCGAGAACTTCCCGATCAGCACGGCGATCCCGAGCAGCATCACCGCGAGCAGTCCGCCGAGCGCGACCTCCGCCCGCTGAGCCCGGCGCACGCGCGGTTTGCGGAAGGACGGGACGGCGTTGGCGATCGCCTCGACGCCGGTCAGTGCCGCGCAGCCGTTGGCGAAAGCCTTGAGCAGCAAAAGGATTCCGACGGTCTGAAGGCTGGGGAGGTGCCCGCTGGCGACGCTCGCGGCCGGAGCGCTGCGGAAGAGGCCGACTACAACGACGGTGAGGATCGAGCCGACGAACACCGCGGTCGGCACGATGAACGCCCGCGCGCTCTCGGCGATACCGCGGAGGTTGATGCCGGTGATCAGCACGAGCACGCCGAGACAGAGGGGGAGCTTGTACGGCAGCAACGCGGGAAACGCCGACGTCAGCGCGGCGACCCCGGCGGCGACGGAGACCGCGACGTTCAGCACGTAGTCGACGATCAGCGACGCGGCGGCGACCAGCGAGGCCCGGCGGCCGAGGTGGGTGCGGCTGACGCCGTAGGCCCCGCCGCCGTCCGGGAACGCGGCGATGACCTGCCGATACGACAGGGTCAGCACGGCGAGCAGGACGGCGATCGCGAGCGTGACGGGCAGCGTGAAGCCGAGTCCCGTTCCGCCGGCGACGGCCAGCACGAGCACGATCGCCTCGGGTCCGTAGGCGACCGACGCCATCGCGTCGAGGGACAGCGCGGCGAGGCCGCCGACGACGGAAAGCCGGTGCCGGTCGGCGGCCGGCGGCGTTTCCGGGCGGGACAGAGTTGCGGTCACCCGGTCAGGCTGGACCCCGGCGAGCGCTCCAGGGACGGTCGTTGACGGTTTCCTGACAGTGATCTAGCGAACTGATCTAGCGAACTGATCTGGCGAACTGATCTGGCGAACTGATCTGGCGACCGCCCGGCGGGTCAGCGCCAGGATCCGGCTTTCCAGTGCCGCACCGCGAACGGCCCGCCGACGAGCACCGCGAGCCGACCACCCCGGCCACGATCATGCCCGGCCGCGTGTCGAACGCGCCGGTCGCGATCAGCACGACGCTGGTGATCGTCGCCAGGATCTCCAGCGCGGAGCGGCGGCGGCACAGGCGCGGACGGCCGGATCCGCGGTCCAGCTTCGCGCTGAGCCGCGGATCCGTCTCGCCCAGACCGCGTTCGATTTCGTTCAGCGCACGCTGTTCCCGGTCGGTCAGCATGCGCCGCCCTGCTTCCGGTGCGCGGACCGGCGGCGGATCAGGAACCGGAGCACGAACACGCCGCCGAAGACCGCCGCGAACAGCGGGAGCGGGTTGCTCCGCACGGCCTCCGCGCCGGCGCGGACCTTCTCCGCAGCCGGGGCAGAGACGGTCTTCTCCACTTGCGCGGCCGCCCGGTCGATCGTCTCGTCCACCTTCTCGGCGGCGCGGGTGCGGACGTCCAGCTTGTGGCCCAGCGCGTCCAGCGTTTCGGCCAGTTCCTCGCGGGTGACGTCCCGGTCCGCGCGGGCCTCTTCCACCTTGCGTTCGGTCATGACCGCACCTGCTTCATCGTCTCGATGTCCTCGCGCACCCTGTCCACGGACTCCTCCGGCACCGGCCCGCCGGCGCGGCTCGCCTCCTTGCCGCCGACCAGCGCGGCAAGCCCCGCGACCAGCAGCAACGCGCCGCCGACGATCAGCGCGGCCAGCCAGCCGGGCACCACGAGCGCGAGACCGAGCACCGCCGCGGCGATCAAGGTCGCGCCGCCGAGAAGCGCGAGCACGCCGGCGAACCCGACGAGCCCGGCCCCGACGCCGAAGCGCTTGCCCTTCGTCTGGAATTCGGCCAGCGCCAACCGGAACTCGTCTTGGAGCAGGCGTTTGATGGAAGTGGTCAGATCGGCCGCGAGGTCCGCGGTGGATTTCTCCTCCGCGGGCGTCCGGTTCATCTCCTCCAGCACGGTTGTCCTCCCTTCTTGTTCGAGGCGTACCCGGCTTGGGGGTGGCGAAACGGATCAGCGCCGTGCTGATCCGAGCGTGGTCAGTGCTTCGCGGAGTGCGCCGACGCCGGACTCGTGCAAAGCGGCGATCCCGGGATCGTGCCGGACCAGCAGGCAGCCGTGCGTGCGAGAGTCGGACACCGGCGTGCTGGTCGAGGCGCTGTCCCACGATTACTGATCGTCCCCGGGTTTGCCGGCCGCACGGCGGGGTAATCGCCGCGCATCCGCAGCGCGGGCCAGGGGCGAGGGGCCGCGCAACCGTCGCGGGGGGACGGTTGCGCGGCCGTTCGGGTGATTGAACCGCGGCGCAGCGGGTAGCCGGAAAGAGACGGCACCGACTTTCCGGGGAGGACTCTCGCATGGCAGACCGCATCCGACCGCCGCAGCAGCAGGAACCGCCGGGCGCCACGGCGGAAATGGATCCGCAGCCGCGCGATTCGATGACCGGCTACGAGGGCCGGGGCCTGCTCGCCGGGCAACGCGCGCTGATCACCGGCGGCGACTCCGGGATCGGCCGGGCGGTCGCGATCGCCTTCGCGAAAGAAGGCGCGGACGTCGCGATCTCCTATCTCAGCGAGCACGAAGACGCCGAGTACACCGCCGATCGCGTGCGCGCCGAGGGCCGGGAATGCTTGCTGCTTCCCGGCGATCTCGCCGACGCGAGCCACTGCCGGGAGATCGTCGACCACACGCTGTCCGAATTGGACGGTCTCGACATCCTGGTCAACAACGCCGCGACGCAATGGCCGGTCGACCGTCCCGAGGACCTGACCGAAGAGCAGTGGATGCACACGTTCGACGTGAACCTGCACAGCTTCTTCCGGGTGACCGCCGCCGCGCTGCCGCATCTCGGCGACGGCGACGTCATCATCAACACCGGTTCGGTGAACGGCTTGCGCGGCAACAAAACCCTCATCGACTACTCGGCGACGAAGGGTGCGATCCACGCCTGGACGTACGCGATGGCGCAGGCGCTGGCCGACCGGGGGATCCGGGTGAACTGCGTCGCGCCGGGTCCGGTGTGGACACCGCTCATCCCGTCGACGTTCCCGCCGGAGAAGGTGGAGAAATTCGGCCTGCAGGCACCGTTCCAGCGGGCGGCGCATCCGGACGACATCGCGCCGTCGTATGTGTTTCTCGCGTCGAATCGCCTTTCGTCGTACTACAGCGGCGAGGTGCTGGCCTCGCTGGGCGGCGAGACGGTCCCGGGCGGATAGCCCTCCGCGGCGAGCCCGGCGGCCGCAGTTCGGAGCGGTGACGAGGGCGCTGGTGTCGGCGGATGCGGACAACGGGATTCGGGAGTTCAGCGCTGGCTCATCGGCCCTCGACCGCGTACTCGGCGGCAGCGTCGGCATGCAGGCGCAGCCCGTGCCCGGCGACGGACATCGACGGGGCGACCCGGCCGCCACTGGGGTCGAGGCCGCCGTAGAAGAGTTCCCGTTCGATGCGGTCGTGGTCGGCGAACCATTCGAGGTGCCGGAAATTCGGGGTCGCCGCGGCCGCGTGCGCGGACAGGTTCGGTGCGCAGTGCGCGGAAACCTCGCGGTTCGCGGCAGCGGCCAAAGCGGCGACGCGACGCCATTCCGTGTAGCCGCCGCATCGCGTCACGTCGACTTGGAGGCAATCGACCGCGGGCAGCATCCGGGCGAAGTACGGCAGGTCGCAGCCGTACTCGCCGGCCGCGATGTCCGGGCCGTCCGGCGTGCGCAGCTGGGCCAGGCCGGGCAGATCGTCGCTGGACACCGGTTCCTCGAACCAGGTCACGCCGAACTCGCGCAATGTCTCGGCGATCCGGCGAGCGCGCCCGACCGAGTAGCCGCCGTTCGCGTCGACGTACAGCGCGGCGTCGTCCCCCATCGTCTCGCGCGCCAGCCGGACCCGGCCGATGTCGCGGGCGACCGCGTTGCCCCAAGCTTCGCCGATCTTGATTTTCACGCGCGGAATGCGTTGCTTCCGCACCCAGTATTCCAGCTGCGCGGCCAGTTCGTCGTCATCCTGCGAGGTGAAACCGCCGCTGCCGTAGACGTCGACCTCGTCGTGCACCCGGCCGAGCAACCGGCTCAGCGGAACGTCGAGCAGCCGCGCGGCGGCGTCCCAGATCGCTATGTCCACAGCGGACAGTGCACAAGAGACCAGTCCGGCGCGGCCGAGGTTCCGGATCGCGTGCTGCATCGCGTTCCAGCACGCGGGCGGATCCAGGACCGGCATTCCGGCGATCGCGGAGGCGAGTTTTCCTTCGATCAGCGGGGCACAGGAGAAATCGGCATACGTCCAGCCGAGTCCATCGGTGCCGCCGGCCCGCACTCTGGCCACGACAAGCGTTGTGGAGTCCCAGGCGAGCGTGCCGTCGGCCTCTGGCGAAGGGGTCGGCACCCGGTAGGCGCGCGCGTCGATCCGTTCGATGTGCGGGGCGGCGACCGTCACCGCGACCGCCCGGGCAAGAACTCCTGCAGCTTCGTCTTCGCACCCTGGAACATCAGGTGGAACGCTTCCGGATCGCCCTTGAGCACGGACTCGGTCACCGATTTCATCTGCTCGAACGTCGCGTGCGGCGGAATCGGCGGAACCTCGGCGTCGCACCGCACGTCCAGCACGGTCGGCCGGTCCGCGGCGAACGCGGTCTCCCAGGCCGAAGCGAGGTCGCTCGGGTCCTCGACGTTGATCCCTTCGAGGCCGACGCTGCGCGCGAAACCGGCGTAGTCGACGTCCGGCAGCGACTGCGATTCCTCGAACTTCGGTGCGCCGCCCATCGCGCGCAGTTCCCAGGTGACCTGGTTGAGGTCGTTGTTGTGGAACACGCAGACGACGCACCGCGGATCCGTCCACAATCCCTGGTAGCGGGCGATGGTGATCAGCTCGGCCAATCCGTTCATCTGCATCGCGCCGTCGCCGACCAGCGCGATCGCCGGCCGGTCGGGATGCGCGAACTTCGCCCCGATCGCGTAAGGCACGCCGGGGCCCATCGTCGCGAGGGTGCCGGACAGGGTGGCGCGGATGCCGTCGCGGATCCGGAGATTGCGCGCGTACCAGTTGGTCGACGAACCGGAATCGGCGGTGACCATCGCGTTGCCCGGGATTTGCTTCGACAGCTCGTGCACGATCCGCATCGGGTTGACCGGCTTCGCGTCGACTGCCGCCTGCTGGTCCATTGTGGTCCACCAGTCGGCGACGTTCTTCTCGATTTTCTCGCGCCACGAACGGTTTTCGGTCCGGTTCAGCTTCGGCAGCAGCGCGCGCAGAGTCGCGGCGGCGTCGCCGACGAGGTTGACCTCGGTGGGGTAGCGCATGCCGATGAACCGGCCGTCGAGGTCGATCTGCACCGCGCGGGCCTGGCCGTACTCCGGCAGGAACTGGCTGTAGGGGAAGTTCGACCCGACGATCAGCAGCGTGTCGCAGTCGCGCATCATCTCGTAGCTCGGCCGCGTGCCGAGCAGTCCGATCGCACCGGTCACATAGGACAGGTCGTCAGCCAGAACGTCCTTGCCGAGCAACGCTTTCGCCACTCCCGCCCCGGTGATTTCCGCGACCTCGCGGACTTCCGCGGCCGCGCGGCGAGCGCCCTGCCCGACGAGGATCGCGACCTTCTCCCCGGCGTTGAGCACGTCGGCCGCCTCGGTGATGGCGGGTTCGGGCGGCACCGGATTCGGCCACGCGGTCCCGGGCGGGCTCGACGGCATCTGCTTGAACGCGTGCTGCGGCGGCTCGTAGGGCGCTTCCTGCAGGTCCGCCGGGATGATCAGCGCGGTCGGCGTGCGGGACGCCTGCGCCACCCGGAACGCGCGGTCGAGCGCGTTGGGCAGCTGCTCGGCGACGTTCACCTCGATGCAGTACTCGTTCGCGACATCCCGGTACAGCGCCTGGAGTTCGACCTCCTGCTGGTAGCTGCCGCCCATCGCGGTGCGCGCGGTCTGCCCGACGATCGCGACGACCGGGACGTGGTCGAGTTTCGCGTCGTAGAGCCCGTTCAGCAGGTGGATCGCACCGGGCCCGGACGTCGCCATGCACACGCCGACGGCCCCGCTGAACTTCGCGTAGCCGACCGCGGAGAAGGCGGCCATCTCCTCGTGCCGGGCCTGCACGAAGCGCGGCTGGTTGTCCGCCTTGCCGAAGGCGGCGACGAGACCGTTGATCCCGTCCCCGGGGTAGGCGAACACCTGCTCCACGCCCCAATCGCGCAGCCGCGAAAGCAGGTAGTCGCCGACGGTCTCGGTCATGGCAATCCTCTCGTGCGTCGATGTCGTGCAAGGCATCGGCGAACCAGAAACCGCACAGCAGGAAGGCGTCTTCGCCGCCGCGCAATTCGCCGGGGCCATTGTCTGCGTCCGGGTCGTAACGATGGGCGAAACCGTCTCGCGACAGTTCTTTCCGCACGGCGCCGAAATGGCGGATCCAAGCCCGGTCGCGCCGATCGGGCGCTGGTTCACCGCGGCGGAATCAGCCCCGGCCCAGCGCGTTGGCCAGTTCCTTCTTCGTCATCGTGGACCGGCCGTGGATGTTGCGCTGCTTGGCCTCGTTGTAGAGCTGGTCGCGCGTCGGACCGCCAGGCCCGAGTCCCTTGCCGGAGCGGTGCCCGCCGCGCTGCTGCGGCGATTTGTCGCGCACCGAGGTCTTGCTCGCGCGGTCCGATTCGCCCGACTGCGCCCGGTTCTTGTTCACCGTGCGGGCGGCGATCTCCTTCGCGCGCTTCTTGCTCGCGCCGCGGTCCTCCTGCGACTCCTCGATGTGCTGGTACTGCCGTTCGCGTTTCGAACTCCAAGCCTGCTGCGGCATCCCAGTCTCCTTCCGCCGTTCTTGATCCCCGGATTGCCTGTGCGGGCGGCCCGGAAACATGGCGGTTCGCCGCGCCGGAAACGGGTATCCGCTCGGGCGTGGGACGCGAACAGACTCTCGCCGGGCGGCTGCTGGCCGAGCACCTGGTCGCCGGCCGGCTCGAACCAGGGACCGAGATCGGCCTGCGGGCCGATCAAACGCTGACCCAGGACGCCACGGGCACGCTCGTGATGCAGGAGCTGGAGGCGCTCGGGCTCGATCGCGCGCGCACCGAGCTGAGCGTCCAGTACGTCGATCACAACCTGCTGCAGGCGGACGAGAAGAACGCCGAGGACCACGCCTACCTGCGCTCGGCCTGCCGCCGGTTCGGGCTGTGGTTCTCCAAAGCGGGCAACGGGGTCTCGCATCCGACGCACATGGAGCGGTTCGGCGTGCCCGGCAAGAGCCTCGCCGGGTCCGATTCGCACACCTGCGCGGCCGGGGCGCTGGGCATGCTCGCCGTCGGTGTCGGCGGCCTCGAGGTGGCGCTGGCCATCGCCGGGGAGCCGCTCTACCTGCGGATGCCGGAGATCTGGGGTGTCCGGCTGAGCGGCGAGCTGCCGCCGTGGGTGTCGGCGAAGGACGTCGTGCTGGAGATGCTGCGAAGGCACGGCGTGAGCGGCGGGCGGCACCGGATCATCGAGTACCACGGGCCGGGGCTGGCCTGCCTGAGCGCGATGGACCGGCACGTGATCGCGAACATGGGCGCCGAGCTGGGCGCGACCGCGACGGTCTTCCCGGCCGACGAAGCGATCCGCGCGTTCCTGCGCGCGGAGGGGCGCGAGCACGACTTCCGCGACCTGCGCGCCGGCCGCGACGCTTCCTACGACATCGAAGACGAGATCGATCTGTCCACGGTGGAGCCGCTGGTCGCGAAACCGTCTTCGCCCGGCAACGTGGTTCCGGTGCGGGAGGTGTCGGGCACGCCGGTGGGACAGGTGGTGATCGGTTCGTCGGCCAATCCCGGGTTCCGGGACTTCGCAGTCGCCGCGGCCACCGTCCGGGGCAGGCAGACGGCCGATTCGGTCAGCTTCGACGTCAACCCGACGTCGCGGCAGATCCTCGTCGAACTGGCCCGCAGCGGACACCTCACCGACCTCGTCGCGGCCGGGGCCCGGGTGCACCAGGCGGGCTGCCTCGGCTGCATCGGGATGGGCCAGGCGCCCGCGCCCGGCACGAACTCGCTGCGCACGTTCCCGCGGAACTTCCCCGGCCGGTCCGGCACCTCGGACGATTCGGTGTGGCTGTGCTCGCCGGAGACCGCCGCGGTGTCGGCGCTGACCGGCGTGCTGACCGATCCGCGCGACTACGCCACCGTCCACCACCTCGCCCACCCGCGGGTTTCCGGACCGGCCCGCTCGGCGGCCGACCCGCGCGTCTTCACCGCTCCGCTGCCCGAGGACGAGGCGATGCGGGAGGAGCTGGTGAAGGGCCCGAACGTCGCCGGGCTGCCGGACTTCGAGCCGTTGCCGGACGAGATCGAGGGCCCGGTGCTGCTGAAGGCCGGGGACGACGTGTCGACCGACGAGATCTCGCCCGCCGGGGCACGCGCGCTGCCGTACCGCTCGAACATCCCGAAGCTGGCCGAGTTCACGTTCACCCGGCTCGACGAGGACTACCCGAAGCGCGCGGCCGACAGCCCGGAGCATTTCGTGGTGGCGGGGGAGAACTACGGCCAGGGCTCGTCGCGGGAGCACGCCGCGATCACCGCCCGGTACCTGGGCCTGCGAGTGGTGCTGGCCCGGTCGTTCGCGCGGATCCACTGGCAGAACCTGGTGAACTTCGGGGTGCTGCCGCTGGAATTCGCCGATCCGGAGGACGGCGCGAAGATCCAGCGCGACGACGTGCTGTGCGTGTCCGGGCTGCATCGGCTGGCTGAGACCGCTGAGTTCGCGGTGCGGAATCAGACACGGGACGAGGAGTACCGGGCGAGGCATCAGCTGTCGCCGCGCCAGGTGGACGTGCTGCTGGCCGGCGGGCGGATTCCGCAGCTGGCACGCGCGCTGCACTGACCCCTACGACGCCTTCAGCGCAGCCTCCAAATCAGCGCGCGACATCTTCGATCGCCCCTTGACGTCGCGCTCCTTCGCCAGCTTCTGCAACTCCGTCTTGGACAGCCCGGACAGATCCGGCGTACGCGGCCGACGGCTTCCCCGCACGCTCTTGGCCAGCGCCTCCATCAGGTCGACCACCTTGGTCGGCTGCTCCGGCTCCGCGGCGGGCGTGACGGTGTTCCCCGCCTTCTTCGCCTCGATCAGTTCCTCCACCCGCTCGCGGTAGGTGTCGCGGAACTCCTCCGGCCGCCACGGCTCGGACATCGCGTCGATCAGCTTCACCGCGAGGTCCAGCTCTTTCTGGTTGGTCTTGGCCTTGGCGGGCAGCTGCGGCACGTCGTCCGCGCTGCGCACCTCGGCGGCGTAATGCAGCGTGTTGAGCACGATCACGCCGTCTCCGGCTCGGGCGAGCGCGAGGTGCTCCCGGCCGTGGAAGACGAACTTCGCGACGGCCGCCTTGTCCCGGCGGGAGAGCGCGTCGAGCAGCAGCACGTACGGGCGTTGCGCCTCCTCCTTGGCGGGGGCGAGCCAGTAGGCGCGGTCGAAGTACACCGGGTCGACCTCCTCGAGGTCCACGAAGCTCTCCACCTCGAGCGACCGCGACCGGCCAGGCGCGATCTCGTCCAGTTCCTCCTGCTCGACCAGCACGTACTCGTCGTCGCCGACCTCCCGGCCGCGCACGATGTCGTCGTAAGGGACCTCGTCGCCGGTCCGCTCGTTCACCCGCCGGTAGCGGATGCGGTCCCGCGTCCCGCGCTGGAACTGCGTGAAGTGCACCGCGTGGTCCTCGACCGCCTTGTACATCCGCACCGGGACGTTCACCAGCCCGAACGACAGCGCACCCTGCCACACCGGACGCATCGGCAGCTCCTTCCTCCCTGATTGCCCGGTGGGTACCCGGTGCGGGCGTTCGGCACACCGCGCCGGTGTAACCGCGGGGCATTCGGGGTAACTGATCTTCCGATGCGCATAAAACCTCGCGGAAGCCAGTTCTTCCAGCTGCTCGCGGACGCGGCGGCCAACCTCGTCACCGCCACCGCTTTGCTGCGCGATCTCACCGAGGCGCCGCCCGGAGAGCGGGAGGCCATCGCGGCCCGCCTGCACGAGGTCGAGCACGCGGGAGACGACCTGACGCACACCGTCATGGTCGAGCTGAACAGCACGTTCGTCACGCCGTTCGACCGCGAGGACATCCAGGCGCTGGCCGCGCGGATCGACGACGTCCTTGACTTTTTGGACACTGCGGCCGACCTCGCCGTGCTGTACCGGCTCGAGGAGTTTCCGCCGGGCACCAAGGGGATGCTGCGCGTGTTGTCCCGCGCCGCGGAGCTGACCGCGGAGGCGATGCCCGGGCTGGCGAAGGTCGGCGAGCTCTCGCCGTACTGGATCGAGATCAACGCCCTGGAGAACGAGGCGGACCACACCTACCGGCGGATGCTCGCCGATCTCTTCCAGCCGGGGGCCGACGCGCTCGAAGTGCTCAAGGCGAAGGAAGTCGTCGAACAGTTCGAACTGGCCGCGGACGGATTCGAGCACGTCGCGGACGTGGTGCAGACGATCGCGGTCAAGGAGTCCTGAGTGGACGGCACCGCCGCGCTGATCGCGGTCGTGGCGCTGACGATTTTCTTCGATTACACCAACGGTTTCCACGACGCGGCCAACGCGATCGCCAGCGCGGTGTCGACGCGGGCGCTCCCGCTGCGCACCGCGCTCGTGCTGGCCGCGGTGATGAACCTGGCCGGAGCGCTGCTGTCGACCGGGATCGCCGCGACTGTCGCGAAAGGAATCATCGACGTCCCGGCCGGCCCGGGCGCGCTGACCGTGGTGCTCGCCGCGCTGGTCGGCGCGATCGCGTGGAACCTGGTGACCTGGTATTTCGGACTGCCGTCCTCGTCGTCGCATTCGCTGATCGGCGGCATGGTCGGGGCCGCGCTGGCGGCGGCGAGCACGGTGCACTGGACCGGCATCGTGGAGAAGGTGCTGGTGCCGATGGTCGCTTCGCCGCTGCTCGGGCTCGTGCTCGGTTATGCGGCGATGGTGGCGGTGCTGTGGTTGCTGCGGCGGGCGAATCCGCACCGCAGCGGCCGGGTGTTCCGGCGGCTGCAGATCGTGTCGGCCTCGGCGCTGGCGCTGGGGCACGGATTGCAGGACGCACAGAAGGGGATGGGCGTGCTCGTCCTGGCGCTGATCGCGGCGGGAAAGCAGAACACGTTTTCGGTGCCCCTGTGGGTGACACTGGTGTGCGCCGGGGCGTTGTCGCTCGGTACCTGCTCGGGTGGTCTGCGGATCATGCGGACGTTGGGCCGCCGGGTGTTCCCGCTCGACCCGCCGCACGGGTTTGTCGCGGAATCCGTTGGGGCGTCGGTGCTGTACCTGACTGCTTTCGCGGTGAAGGCGCCGATTTCGACCACGCACGTGATCACGGCGGCGGTGATGGGGGTCGGCGCGACGCGGCGGCTTTCGGCGGTGCGGTGGGGGATCGCGCGCGACATCGTGCTGGGGTGGGTGCTCACGTTCCCGGCCGCGGCGGGGGTCGCGGCGCTGGTTTTCTGGCTGTTGTCGGCGTTCGGCTGATCACCGGGGAACGAGGGCGAGGACTTCGTCGTCGCTGGTCGGGCTGAAGTCCGAATAGAACTCGCCGACCGCGCGGAAGCCCTCCGGCTCGCGGAGGCACACCACCTCGTCCGCCTCCCGGGCGAGCTTGTCCACCGCGGACGGCGCGCCGACCGGAGCGGCGAAGACCAGCCGCAACGGTGCGGACGAGCGAAGGGCTCGCAGCGCGGCGATCGCGGTCCCGCCGGTGGCCACGCCGTCGTCGACCACCACCACGTCGCGCCCGGCCGGCGAGCGCGGGACGCGACTGCCCAGGTAGCGGCGGACCTGGTCGCGGGCTTCGGTGCGGGCGTGGTCGACGAGAGGGGCGACGTCGTCGACCGTCAGCCCGAGCGCGCGGAGCCCGGCGCGGTCGAAGAACGGCGGCCCGTCCGCCGCGACGGCGCCGAGGCCGAGCTCCGGCCGTCCCGGCGCGCCGATCTTGCGGGCGACCAGGAGTTCCAGCGGTGCGTCCAGTTCACGGGCGACGGGTGCGGCGACCGGCAGGCCGCCGCGGGCGAGCCCGAAGACGACCGGGTCGGCCCACTCCCGCCAGGCCAGCGCGGCGGCGAGCCGGGCACCCGCGTCGGCGCGGTTCCGGAACGGTCTCACCAGCGGACTTTCCTTGCCCAGCAGCGGAATCGACAGTCCTTTTCGGACTTCACGGTGCGGCGCAGCGGCTGTCCGGTCACCGCGCCGTGATTCAGCACCGGCTGGACGGCGTGCCCTTTTGCCTGCTGGTCGAACCCGCGCGGGCCGTCCGCCGGTTCCCGCAGGTTCGCGGGCTGGCCCGGCGGCTGAGGCAGGCCGGTTTGCCCGAAACCGAGATAGGCCACTTCGGTGTCGCGCCGGTATTCCTCGGATCGGAGGTCGGCGAACCGCGAGCTGAACGCGACATTGGCCCCGACGTCGATCGGCCCCGGCTCACGTTCGGCCCGGCGCACTCCGGTGCCGGCCCCGGTCACGACTGCGACGGGCGGCATGGAAATCCTTTTCCCGGGCCGGGAGTCCGGCGGGCCGGCGGACGCAGGCATTCCTGGCGGGCGACGTGCCCGCACACCGCGACCGCGGCCAGCACGAAGCCGAGCAGCGCGAGCGGCACCTCCGGCGGAAAGGCGATCCCGCAGGCCACGAGCCCGGCGGCGATCGCGGTGAGAGCCCAGCACGCCACCGGCCACACCCTGCGCAGCGGCCACGCCTTTTCGCCGAAGGCACGGCGCACCCACAGCGCGTCGGTGGCGAGAAGATCCCGTTCCATCGACCGCAGCGCCCGGCGGGGATCCGGCTGTCGGTGTGGCCCCATCGCCTGCTCCCTTCCGCCTGACTGACGGCTTACCCGCTTCCGGCCAGCGCAAACCGGAAGGGCGGAAGCGTCCGGTTTGCCCGGGAAGACGACGGGTAACCGGGCGGGCGGGCGCACTCGCCGGAGAACCTATGGAGGGAGCACGAGATGAGCAGGCTGCTGGTGGACCCGGAAAGCGCGACAGTCCCTTGTGGACAGTGCGGACGCGAGGCGGTGCACGTGGGAAGGCTGGTCCAGGAGGACGGGACTCCGGTCAGCCACGCCGTGGTGTGCACGGTGTGCCGCGCGCACCGGCCGGGGCCGGGCCTGGGGGACACGCGACGCCCACGGCTGGCCGTGCTTTCGCGGCCCGCCGAACGCTGAGCGCCGCCCTGTCGCAGGTCCGTGAAGGGCTCCTTGAGGGAATCAGATTCCCTCAAGGAGCCCTTCACGGACATTGCGGTTTCGGGCCTACGCGAGGGCCCGGAAGCTGAAACCCCAGATCAGTCGATGCCCAGCACGGATTCCGCGGTGGTCCAGTTGGTCAGCATCGCGTGCTGCGCGTCGGCCAGCGTGGCCTTCCCCGCGCACACCGCCTTCTTCACCGCGTTCTCGACGGAATCCTTGCTGTAGGAGTTCTGGTCGCCGTCGTGCGGTTCGGGCCAGAGGTTCTTCGGGTCCTTCGGCGCGCCGCCCAGTTCGAGCGGCAGGAAGTGGTCCTCCTCGTACGAGCTGAGCGACGTGTCGGAGTAGCCGTAGTCGATGATGCCCTGCTTCTTGAGCTGGTTGGTGTAGGACGTCGGCGGGCGGATGGTGGCCGTCCAGCCGGAGACGCAGATCGTGTCGTCGATGGTGTCCTGGGTGACGTCCGGGTTGGTCGCGCCGGGCGTGCAGGCCGGGTCGGGCAGCGGAAGGTACGACTGCGAGCACTTCGCGGCCAGCGAGTGCTGGACGTCGGCGTGCGCGGCCGGCGCGACCAAAGCGAGCGAACCGGCCAGAATGACGGCAGGCGCGGCGAAACGGGCAAGTCGGGACATGGAAATCTCCTCCTCGGGCACGGTCGCGCCAGCGTCCGCCGTGACCGGGTTATCGCGGTACCTACCTTCGAAGGAATGAGTGAAGAATTAACCGGGCGCTCAACTTGTCGGGCGACAAAATGCACAAGGTGGACGTAGGCGCGGGGTTGCGAAGCGGCTTTCGCGCGAGATGATCAGCGAATGCGGCGCAACCCGGTCAAGTGCGGGTCAACGGCCCAAAACAGCTTGATCCGCCAGCATTCGGGCGTACGGGGCAGGGGGCGGGCCGAGGGCTCCCGGCGCTTGGAAAGGTTCTTGGAAACTGTTTCCGGTCGGTTTTTATGCGCCTTCGTCGGGAGTCGGGGAAAAAATGGTGCAATCGATTTCCGCTGCGCCGTTCGGCTGAAGGTTGCGGGGCTCCGGTATCCGTTCTCGGCTCTTGTGCGACCTTTTTCGTGAACGCCGCCGAAATGGATCTTTTCGGGCGGATTTCCCGGGGGTGGGCGATGGGCGAACGGTCCGGTGCGGGACGCGCCGAGGGCGCGGAAAGCGGCCCGGCGAACGAAAACGCGCCCGCCGAACCGGAACCGGGGTACGAGATTCCGATCGGGATGCCGGTTCCGGCCGCCGAGATGGAACGGCTGAAAGCGGCGGCGCGGCGGCACCGCGATCGGGAGGAGGCCGACGCCCCGGCACGGGCCGGCGACGAGGCCGCGGAGGAAGAGGGTGATCACCGTGATGCCTGAAGCACAGGTGCTCGAGGGCCAAGCCGGAGAAACGGCCGGCGGCGCGTCGCGGGAAATGGCGGATCTGACGGTCGGCGAACTGCTCGCCGAACCGCCGTCGCCGGACCGGTCTCCGTTGTTCGCGCAACGGTTCCCGGTTCCGGTCGAGGAGTACGACCAGCTCAAGACCGGGGCGCGGGAGCACGGCGCGGAAGCGCTGGCGCCCGGGGACGCGCTCGACGCACAGCTCGACGAGGAGGCGGCGGCGGAACTGTCGGAGGAGAATCCGCCGGAGGACGAGATCGTCGAGGGGCTGGCCCCGGCGGCGTCGGCGAGTTTCGAGGGGATCTCGCAGACCGCTTTCCGGCCGCCGGACTGCACGGTCGCGGTCGGCCCGAAGCAGGTGATGGCGGCGGTCAACGTCGACCTGGTCGGCTACGACAAGACCGGCCTGCAGCAGTTCCGGTGGGCGAATTTCACCGCGATGTTCAACCCGGTGCTGCCTGCCGGGGCGCAGCTTTTCGACCCGAAACTGGCCTATGACCACTACAGCGGCCGATGGATCGTCTGCATCGCCGCCCGGCGCGCCAACCCGCAGGGCTCCTGGATCATGCTCGGCGTCTCGCAGACCGGCGACCCCGCGGGCGGGTACTGGATCTGGAGCACCGACGCGACCGCGAACGGGTCCACCGCCACCGCGAACTGGTCGGACTACCCGATGCTGGGCTTCGACTCCCAGGCGATTTACGTGTCCACCAACCAATTCGCGTTCGGCGGCGGGTTCGCCTACGCGAAACTGCGGATCTTCAACAAGGCGGAGCTGTACGGCGGCGGTGCGGGCGGCGGCCACACCATCCGCTGGTGGGACTTCTGGGGCCTGAAGAACCCGGACCGCAGCGCCGCGTTCTCCGTGCAGCCGTGCTGCCATTTCCAAGGCGTGGGCGGGAATCCGCGGGCTTACCTGGTGAATTCGCTGTTCCCGTCGGGGTCGAGCCTGACGCTGTGGACGCTCTCGAACCCGCTCGGCCTGTGGTCCGGCGGCGCGCCGGCGCTCACCTCGACCGCGGTGAACTGCCGCAGCTACAACCTGCCGCCCGGCGCGGTGCAAAAGGACGGCGGGACAACGAGAATCGCCACGAACGACACCCGGCTGCTCAACGCGGTCTTCCAAGCGGCGGGCCGAACGCAGCGCCTGTGGACGACGCACACCTCCGCGTACAGCTGGCCGGGCGACTCCGAGGCGCGGTCAGTGGTGCAGTGGTACGAGATCGACGTGCCCAGCCACTCGATCACGCAGCAAGGAGCGTTCGGCGCGCCGCGCAGGCACTACTTCTTCCCGGTGGTCCAGACTGACATTTCCCGCAACGCCCACGTCGCGTTCGGCCGGTCCGCGGACGACGAGTACGGCCACTTCCGCCAGACCGGCCGCCTCGCCACCGACCCGCCGGGAACGTTGCAGGGCAGCGCTTCGGTGATCGCCGGGCAGAGCGCCTACACCGGCGGCAGATGGGGCGACTACTTCGGCATTGGCCGGGACCCGTCGGATTCCCGGACGGTGTGGAGCTACGGCGAATACGCCGGCGCGGGCAACACCTGGCGGACGCGCCTCAACGCGGCGAAGTACTGAGGGAGGCTTTCATGAACACTGCACAAAAGCTCCGGATCACGGCAGAGGCCGTGCTCGCCGCGCTCAGCGCCGTCGCGCTGGTGCTGACGTTGACCGTTCCGGATTGGATCGAGCGCACGACCGGCGCGTCCCCGGACGGCGGGGGCGGCGAAGCTGAGTGGCTGCTGACGGCTGTCGCTTGCGTGGCGACGGTGTTGTTCGCCGGGTTGGCCGCGTGGGAGTGGCGGCGGTTGCGGACCGTGTGAGCGGTTGAGCGGGTACCGGCTTTCGGGCCGGTGCCCGTTTCAGCGCGGAAAGCCAGACGGGAATCTCGCGCCGCCCTAGGCTGGTCCGGTGACTGTCTTCGAGCCGTCGTCCGAGATTCGCCGCTCTGACCTTCCGATGTATCTGGTGGAAGACCCGCGCGCGCCGGCCGGACCCGGTTCCCGGAATACCTTCGGCGGCAGGCCGATCCTGCCCGCGGGCGAGGACTGGCCGGAGTGCTACTGCGGCGCGCGGATGGTGCTCTTCTTCCAGTTGGACGTCCCGCCGGACATCCCGCGGTTCGGCGGCGACCATCTGCTCGTGTTCCAGTGCCCGGTGCACAACGACGCGGCCTGCCTCCCAGGCGATCCGGAACAGCTTCCGGAGCGCTACTGGGAAAATCCGCATGTGCTGGACCACCCCGGTGCGTTCTGGCGAATCCTGCTGCACCGGGACCCGACCGGCCCGGCCGACGCGGAGGAACCGCATCTCCTCGGCTACGAACTGGTGCTCCGTCCGGAGTACGAGACGGAGACCGTGTGGCGGGCGGTTCCTCCGGTCCCGCGCGGAATGTTCACCGAATTGCGCGTCGGCCGGTTGGAGTTCAAAGTCGGAGGGCTGCCGCGCTGGCTTCAGCACGCGGAAGCCCGCCGCTGCGTGTGCGGCGCCGAGATGGTGTTCCTGTGCGAGATTCCGGGGGAAACCACTTTCGCGAGGAGGCCCGGCCAGCCGGAACAGCCGCATACGTTCGATCCCGACTGCTACCTGCTCTTTCTCGGCAACGAGATCTACCTGCACGCGTGCCCGGCGCGATGCCACCCGGCCGCAATCTGGCCGGTGCTGCAGCACTGAGCCCGCGCGGCGTCACTCCTCATAAGTGATCGAGTACCGAGCCGCCACCGGATTGATCTTCACTGGGTCCACCGCGCCGTCCGTCAGCACCGCCGGCCCGGCCTCGAACAGGTCCTCCAGATAGTGCTCCCACCCGCCGGGCGAAGAGATCTGCAGCAACCGCGGCGCGGGATCCGACACCGCCCGCAGCGCGTGCGGGACCCCGTGCGGCAGCAGCACGAACATCCCCTTCGTCGCGACATGCGTCTCGTCGGCGAAGTCCATGCCCAGTTCGCCTTCCAGGACGTAGATGCACTCATCGGCCTCGTGGTGGACGTGGCGCGGGATGTCGCGCGCCAGCGTCACCTCCAGCAGCGAGAACCGGGTCTCGGTGTCGCCTGTCATCGCCTTCACCGCGAACGCGGGCGGCAGCGGCACCCGGCCCGGGCGCGCCTCGCCGGGCTGCAGCAGCAGGAAGCGGTCCTTCGTCATGGGGTATCCTCTCAACTATCGGAAGCGGAGTCCGTTTCCAGATTAACCAGAGGAGGGCGTCGGTTGTCAACGGAGCGCAAGCCGAGGGCGGACGCGGAACGCAACCGGGCGCGGGTGCTGGAGGCGGCCCGCGCGCTGCTCGCCGAGCACGACGACGTCCAGTTGCCGGAGATCGCGCGGGTCGCCGGGGTGGGCGTCGGGACGGTGTACCGGAATTTCCCGGACCGGCGGGCGCTGGTGGAAGCGTTGGCGGAGCAGCGGTTCGCCGAGATCGCGGAGTACGCGCGGAAGCGGTGCCTCGACGGGAAGTCCGGAGTCAAACGCTATCTGCGGCACGTCGGCGAGGTGCTGTCGGGGGACCGGGCGCTGTCGTCCGCGATCGAGACGGCGCGCGGGTCAGTGGGGAGCGAACCGCGCGGCGACGCACTGGCAGAGCTGGAAACCGTGCTGGCGCAGGCGATCGCGGCGGATCAGGCGGCGGGGGTGCTCCGCGCGGATTGCACGGTCGGCGACGTGTACCTGCTTGTCGGCTGCTTGTCGTCAGTGGTCCGAACGGGGAGCGGGGACTGGCGGCGGTTTCTGGAACTGGCGCTGGAGGGGTTGCTGCCCCGGGACTAGTCGTCCAAGCGCATCAGGTGAGACGTGAGTTCGCCGCAGTCGTGCATCGCGATCAGCACGGCGGTCATTTTCCGCACGCCGGGTTCGCGGACGATCACCTCATCGACACCGGCGAAATAACTGCCACCGGCACACTCGCCGGTGCTTTCCCAGCGGCGTATGATCCGGTCGACCTCGTCGAGGGTGAACATCGTCGCGCTCCACCGGGAGCCGTCGGGATAGCGGACCTCGACGTCGACGTTGTGCACCTCCTCGGGGGCCTCTCCGCCGCCGACTAGGAACATCGCGTCGAACGCCGAGGTGCGGAAGACGTAGTACGGAGAGTCCCAGCCGTCGGAAAGAATTTCGGCCCCCACGGCGAAAAGCCTAGCGGGCCGCCCCGGACGCGGAGCGGCCCGCGGGCGCGGAAATCAGGCGAGGTCCTCCAGCGCGACCCCGGGGTCGGCCAGCCGCTCCGGGTCCACCGCCTTGCCGGAGCGGATGAGCGCCTTGATCGGGTCCGTGACGTCCCAGACGTTGACGTTCATCCCGGCCAGCACGCGGTTTTCCTTGAGCCAGAAGGCGATGAACTCGCGCCCGGCCACGTCGCCGCGGAACACGACGCGGTCGTGGCCCTCGATGGCGCCGAGGTATTCCATGCCGAGGTCGTACTGGTCGGTGAAGAAGTACGGCAGCTCGTCGTACGACTCCTCCTTGCCGAGCATCCCGGCCGCGGCCACGGCGGGCTGGTTGAGCGCGTTCGCCCAGTGTTCGACGCGCACGTGCTTGCCCAGGAACGGGTGGTAGGCGTTCGCGACGTCGCCCGCGGCGAAGATGTCCGGGTCGCTCGTGCGCAGGCTCGCGTCGGTCACCACGCCGTTGTCGACGCGGAGGCCGGCCGCCTCGGCCAGTTCGACGTTCGGCTTCGCGCCGATCCCGGCCAGCACGGCGTCCGCTTCGAGGACGCTGCCGTCGCCGAGGCGGATCCGCTTGCTCTGGCCGCCGTTGGAGATGTGCTCGACCTGGACGCCGAGCCGCAGGTCGACGCCGTGCGCGCGGTGCAGGTCGGCGAACACCGGCGCGACCTCCGGGCCGAGTGCGGTGATCAGCGGCAGTTCGAGCGCCTCGACGACGGTGACCTCCACCCCGGCCTGGCGCGCGGCGGCGGTCGCTTCGAGGCCGATCCAGCCGCCGCCGACGACGACCAGCTTGGCCGCGGTGCCGAAGAGCTCCCGGAGGCGGTCGGAGTCCTCGATGCGGCGCAGGTAATGGATTCCCGCGGTGTCGGGCAGCACGCGCGGGCTCGCGCCGGTGGCCAGCAGGAGCCTGTCGTAGCCGAGGCTGGTGCCGTTGTCGAGCGTCACCTGCTTCTCGTCCCGCGCGATCGCCGTCGCCTTGACGCCCTGGCGCAGCTCGACGTTCTTCTCGGCGTACCACGCGGCGTCGTGCACCTGGAAGCTCTCGGCCTCGGCGTTGCCCGCGAGGTAGTCCTTCGACAGCGGCGGACGCTCGTAGGGCAGGTGCCGCTCGTCGCCGACGATAGTGATTTTCCCGTCGAAACCCTTGTCGCGCAACGCTTCGGCGGCTTTCGCTCCGGCCAGCCCGGCTCCGATGATGACGAACGACGAGGTCACGGACGAACTCCTTCGGTGCGGGGACGACGGGAGTACTTATATCACTAGCGAAGTTTGGTCTTATTCGGCCGCTCGGTCAAGTTCGCCTGATCAGAGGTACCCCATTGAGACTGCGCCTACCCGGAAGGGCGTTACCTCGCTGCTCAGCCGTACCCGCCGCCGGTGTAGCCGCCCCCGCTGTACCCGCCGGTGCTCGACGGCGCGGTGCTGGGCGCGGCGGGCGCTGCCGCGTTGGTGATCGCGGTGCCGTCCGGCGCGACCATCCACCACAGCCCGCCGCTGAGGTTCAGGCCCTGGCCGTTGGTCTGGCCGGCGGAGTGGTCGCCGAGGTACCGGTACAGCGGATGGCCGCTGAGCGTTTCCTGCTTGGACCCGTCCTGCCGGGTGATGGACCCGATGCTGCCCTGCGCGGGTCCGGTGAGCTGGGTGCCTGCCGCGACCGGGGGCCAGTAGCTCGCGCAGCTGGCGGTGCAGGCGGATTGGCCGTTGTGGTCCGCGGCGAACACGTAGATCGTGTCGCCCTTGCTGTCGGTCAAATGCGTCGGAGCGGCGGGCGGTGCGGCCGTGCTCCCGCCAGTGCCGCTGGTGCCGCCGCCGCATGCTGCGGCGAACAAGCCCGCCCCGGCCAGCGCGGCCAAGAGTCCGAAAGTTCTTGGGGTCGCCCGAATTTTGACCTTCATCCCAGCCTCCAACAGTACGTGGGCGGTGTCCTTCCCTCGACACGCGGCCGGCGCCGGAACGGTTCAGTTCGATTTAGCGAGCGTCACAGCGTCTGGACGGGAGGAACTCCGGCCCGTACGGTATGGCAAGCCTTACCTTAGTCACTCTCCGAGGGGGACCCATGCCAGAGCGTGTGCTCGACCGGGCCGTCCCGTTCGTGCTCGGCCTGTTCCGGATCGTCGTCGGCCTGCTCTTCGCGGCCCACGGCGCGGCGGCGCTGTTCGGGATTTTCGGCGGCGGCCCGAAGGGCGGAACGGTCGCGGCCGGCGTGTGGCCGTCCTGGTACGCGGCGGTGATCCAGCTCGTGGGCGGCCTTCTGGTGGCCTTCGGAGTGGGCACCCGGATCGCGGCGCTGGTCGCGTCGGGCTCGATGGCGTATGCGTACTTCGTGGTCCACCAGCCGGACGGGTTGCTCCCGCTGCAGAACCACGGCGAGCCCGCGGCGATGTTCTGCTGGGCGTTTCTGTTGCTGGCCTTCACTGGGCCGGGCGCGCTGGCGCTCGATGCGTTGTTCCGGAAGGGGCCGGGTGAGGCTCGCGGTGCGCGACCGCTGGGTGTCGTGGTGGGCGGCACGGTTCCGGCCAATCCCGGTGCGGGCGACTAGGGCGTCGCAAGCGAAAGGCGCGCGTGGAGTTCACGACCTTGGCGTCGGCCGGTCAGACGATGCTCGCGGTGCGCGACCACCGGGCAGCGAGCCGCGCGGCTTCCTGCGCACGGTCCAAGTCAACACCGGCGCGCGCGACCAGCCGGAGCCGCGAAATGCCGTCGGGAACGCTCGGCGGGCGGAAGCAGCCGACGACGATGTCCTTTTCGTACAGCAGGTTCGCGGCGGCCACAGCCTGCTCCGGCGAGTCCGCGGGAATCGACTGGACCGCACCAGGCGCCCGCGAAACCCCTGCGGCGTCGGCGATCGCGACTGCGGCGCGGTGCAGCTCCTCGACGCGCGAAGGCTCGGCCGCGATGATCCGGCACGCTTCAGCCGCGCTCGCGGCAGCAGCGGGGGCGAGGCCGGTGTCGAAGATGAACGTCCGCGCGGTGTTCACCAAGTGCTCGCGCAGCAACGGCGATCCCAGCACCGCACCGCCCTGTGCGCCCAATGCCTTCGACAAAGTGGCAGTCACCGCGACGTGCGGCGCGCCCGCGAGACCGGCCGCGTGCACCGCGCCCCGGCCGTTGCCCGCGACGCCGATGCCGTGTGCTTCGTCCACCACCAGGAACGCGTCGTATTCAGCGCACAATGCCGCGGCGCGACCAAGATCCGTGGCATCGCCGAGCACCGAATAGATCGACTCGACCACCACGATCGCCCGTTCCTGCGACCGGTCGCGCAGCAGCCGCGCGAGCGCGTCCAGGTCGCCGTGCGGGCAGATCGCGACGGGGGAGCGGGACAGCCGCGCGCCGTCGATCAGCGACGCGTGGATGTGCGCGTCGGTGATCAGCAGCGTGTCCGGCGAACCGAGTGCGGTGATGATGCCGATGTTGGCCGTATAGCCGCTGGAAAACCCGAGCGCGGCCGGTTGACCGGTGAGGTCGGCCAGCTCGCGTTCCAGTTCCGTGTGACACGGCGTGGTGCCGGTGACGACTCGCGACGCGCCCGCGCCCGCGCCGTACTTCTCGACGGCTTGGACGGCGGCCGCGCGCAATCGCGGATCAGTGCTGAGGCTCAGGTAATCGTTCGACGCGAGGTCCAATGTGGACGCTCGCGGATGCCGCCGGTCATCGGTCCGCCGGACGAGGCCGGCGACGTGCCGGTCCCGCTCGGCGGAGGTCAGCCAGTCGTGCATCGACACCATGGCGGTCACGCGTTAGGTGCGGCGGCGGTGCCCGCGCCGCGTTCCCGCAGGGCGGGGGAGGAGTGCTCGGCCTGCTGCTGTTCGCCCGCGCCGAGGACCTCGAACCCGGCGTCGGCGATCATCTCCAGGTCGGCCTTCGCGGCCTGGCCTTCGCTGGTGAGGTAGTCGCCGAGGAACAGCGAGTTGACCACGTGCAGCGCGATCGGCTGCAGCGAACGCAGGTGCATCTCGCGCCCGCCGGCCATCCGGACTTCCTTTGTCGGGCAAGCGAATCGCGCCAGCGCGAGGATGCGCAGCGCGCGCAGCGGGTTCAGCTCCCAGGTTCCGGCGAGCGGCGTGCCCTCGAACGGCATCAGGAAGTTGACCGGGATCGAATCGCTGTCGATGTCGCGCAGCGCGAAGATCGCGTCGATCAGCTCGTCGTCGGTCTCGCCCATGCCGACGATCAGGCCGGAGCACGCGGAAAGCCCGGCGGACTTGGCCTTTTCGACGGTGTCCACCCGGTCGTCGTACCCGTGCGTCGTGCAGATCTCGGAGTACCGGGACTCGCTCGTGTTGAGGTTGTGGTTATACGCGTCGACGCCGGCCTCGCGCAGCTTCTCGGCCTGACCGTCCTTAAGCAGCCCGAGACACGCGCACACCTCTACGTCGGCGTGGGCGGACTTCACCGCCTCGACGGCCTGCGCGACGCGGTCGACGTCGCGATCGCTCGGCCCGCGCCCGCTCGCGACCAGGCACACCCGCGACGCGCCGCCTTGGACGCCCGCGCTCGCCTGGCGCGCCGTTTCCTCGGCGGACAGCCACGAGTACTTGAGGATCTGCGCGGACGACCCGAGCCGCTGCGAGCAGTACCCGCAGTCCTCGGGGCACAGGCCCGATTTCAGGTTGACGAGGTAGTTGACCTTGACCCGGTTGCCGAAGTGCGCGCGCCGCAGCCGCCCGGCCGCCGCGACCAGGCCGAGCACGTCCTCGTCCGGGCATTCCAGCACCGCGCGGGCGTCAGTTCGGTCGAGTACGCCGCCGGCCAGCTGCCGGTCGGCCAGGTCGTCGAAGGTTTTGAACACCTATCAAATCCTAGGCGGCCGCTCGGCCGGAAGCAAGCGGCAGGCAGAATGAGAGGGGTGAAGGTGACGCGAGACCAGATCGTCGACCGGGCGTACGAGCTGCTGCGGGAAGCGGGGCTGAGCAGCCTGTCGATGCGGCGGGTGGCCCTCGACCTGGGGGTCCAGCCGGGCGCGCTGTACTACCACGTCGCCAACAAACAGGAGCTGCTCGCCGTCGTCGCCGCGCGGATCCTGAAGGGCCTGCCGGGGGTGGCGAAGGACCCGCGCGACGCGGCTGAGGGCTTCCGCTCGGCGCTGCTGCAAGTCCGCGACGGGGCCGAGGTGGTGTCGTTCGTGCAGGCGTATCGGCCGGACCTGCTGGTGCCCACGCACGCGCTGCGCCGGCTGTTCACCGGGAAGTTCGACGAGCGGCGCGCGGAATGGGCGGCGCGGACGGTCGTCCACTATGTACTCGGCTTCGTCTCGGAGGAGCAGAACCACGCCGAGCTGGTGCGTGCCGGGATCGTCGAGGAGGATCCGGCGCACAGCGGGGATTCGGACGAGGCGTTCGGGTTCGGGATCGATGCGATCCTCAGCGGGCTGGCCTCGTGAGTGTTGGGGGGGGGGGGGGGCGCCCCCCCGCCCGGACCCCCCCCACCAAGCGACCACACACACGCACCTGACCGGTCTTCCTCCTCTTCGCTGGCGGCTTCGAGGATGTGGCAGACCGGATCGCGGATGACCAGCGGCGTGCCCTCGGCGACTCGGCCGCTCACGCGCACCACTTGGCCGGGTTCGAGATCGGGATGCGCCTGGGTGAACTCCAGTGCGACCGTCGCGGTGTCGTCGGTGAGTTGTGCCGTAAGAACCGGCCCGCGAGTGTCCTCTTCGGACACTGTCAGTTCCTGAAGCCTCCCATCGATGCTGACGTCAGTGCCGGGCCGCAGTTCGGCAAGGGCGCTGGGCGTCAGCTCCTCCTTCGACGTGGAACCGATCCGGGTGAGCAGCCGTTCGACTGCCGCGGTGGCGCGTTCCTCGGGCAGGTGCGGCATGAGCGTGCGGATCCGGGTCTGCACGTCGTAGGGCACGATCGTCGCGGCGGCTTGCGGGATGCGGCTGACGATGCGGGCGATCCGGTCGGCGGTCCGGTCGTGCAGCAGCCGTCCGAGCAAAGGCGCGTAGCTTCGACGCGGCAGGAGCACGGTGACGCTGGTCCGTTCCGCGTCGGCGATCGCCTTCTGCACCAACGTGTAAGCGGCGCGGGCGATTCGCCGGTCAGGCACGTCGATCAGCCGCAGGCCGGTTTTCATGCCGAGTTCCTCCCAGCGGGCGCGCAGGCGTTCGGCGGCTTGGGCGTCGATCACGAAGTGCACGGCGGTGATCTTGTCCGGCCGGAGGCTCTTGCCGTACCGCAATGCTTCGAGGACGGCCAGGTCGATCGTATTGACCAGCACGAAAACCTGGTGGCGCGCGTATCGCGTCGGGTTGGCGCGGTTGGCGGTGATGCGTTCGAGCACGGCGGCTTCGGCGCGGTACTCGCGGTTGAGCCGGATGAGGACGAACACGAGGATCGGGAAGACTACCACGACCAGCCACGCGCCCTCGGTGAACTTGGCGATGGCGAAGATGCCGACGACCACAGTGGACAGAATTCCGGCGGCGAGGTTGACCGAGAGTTTGAACCGCCAGCCCTGTTCGCGCAGGCGCAGATGGTGTTTGGTCATGCCGTATCCGGCCATGGCGAAGCCGGTGAAGACACCGATCGCGTAGAACGGCACCAGTGCGGTCACCGTGCCGCCGGAGAAGAACAGCAGTGCGACGGCGAGCACGGTCAGTACCAGGATGCCGTTGGAGAACACCAGCCGGTGCCCGCGCGTCGTCAGCTGGCGGGGCAGGAAACGGTCGCTGGCCACGAAACTGGCGAGGAACGGGAAGCCGTTGAAGCTGGTGTTGGCCCCGGTGTAGAGGATGAGCGCGGTCGCGGTCTGGATCGCGACGAACATCGCCTGCCCGAACCAGCCGTCGCCGAACACCGCGCGGGCTTCCTGGGAGACCACTGACGGGTAGCCGCTGGCGTACGGAGTCGCGTGGGTGAAGAAGGCAAGCAGCGACACGCCGCCGACCAGGACGCCGAGGATGACGGCCATCGTGACCAGGACCTTGCGGGCGTTGAGGCCGCGCGGGCTGCGGAACGCGGACACTGTGTTGGAGATGGCTTCCACGCCGGTCAGCGACGAACCACCGTTCGCGAAAGCGCGCAGCAGCACCAGGACTGTCGCGCCGGCGATGAGGCCGTCCCCGTGCTGGACCGGCACCGCGCCGGGCAGGTGGGCGGCGTCGTAGGCTGGGAGCCCGACGGTCATCGCCTTGACCAGGCCGACCACGATCATCACCAGCATCAGCGCGGAGAACAGATAGGTCGGGATCGCGAACGGGCGGCCGGCTTCGCGCAGGCCGCGCAGGTTGGCGTAACAGAGCAGGATGACGATCGCGATGGTGATTTCCAGGCTGTACGGCCCGAGCGCCGGGATCGCGGACACCACGGCGACCGTGCCGGCCGAGGTCTGCACGGCGACAGTCACGATGTAGTCGATCAGCAACGCCGCCGCGGCGACCTGCGCGACGCGCGGCCCGAAGTTCTCCCGCGCGACGACGTACGACCCGCCCGCGCGCGTGTAGGCCATCACGACCTGCCGATACGAGGCGGCGACGAGCACCAGGATGACCAGGATCACGCCGGTGATCGGCAGCACCAGGCTGAACGCGGCGAGCCCGGCGTAGGGGAGCAATTCGACCAGGATCTGCTCGGTGCCGTAGGCCGACGACGAGATCGCGTCCGGGGAAAGCACGCCCAACGCGGTCGTGTTGGAAAGGCGTTCGTGCGTTAATTGCGCGTTGATGAGCGGTTTGCCGAGAAACAGCCGCTTCACCGCGTACCCGAACGCGCCCGGTTCCAGGCGGCGCTGGGGTTCTTCCGTGTCTGTCACGGGCTCAGCATGCACGCGCGACCCGCCTGGCACGCGCTGTGCGGCGAGATCAATCCCATTCTGAAATGCGTTAAGAAATGGGCACTTCTCTTGCGTCAGGAGTGCATTAAAACGTCTCTCGCGAGCGTTAGGATTTCGTCAAGACAGTGGCTTTCCGCGGGCGGGCAGGTCAATCGCTAGTCTGGTCCGGTACCTGGCATTCGTGAAGGAGCGCGCCCGTTGTCGCAATCATCCGGTCCGGTGTCGCGGATGGAACGGCACCAGGTCGCCGTCTACCTCGGCGCGCTGGCCGCCGGGGCGCTGCTCGGCTGGCTCGCCCCGGCGGCCGGGCCGGGCCTGGAACCGGCGATCAACCCGATCCTGGCGGCGCTGTTGTACGTCACGTTCCTGCAGGTGCCCGCCGCCGAACTGGGCCGCTCCCTGCGCGACGCCCGGTTCCTCGGCGCCGCGCTGACGGTGAACTTCGTCGTCGTGCCGCTGGTCGTCGCGGCGATGTTCGCCTTCTTCCCGGCCGGACCGGCGCTGCGGCTGGGCATGCTGCTCGTGCTGCTGGCCCCGTGCGTCGACTACGTGATCGTCTTCAGCGGCCTGGCCGGAGGCAGCAGCCGCCGCCTGCTCGCCGCGACTCCGGTGCTGCTGCTCGCGCAGATGATCTTGTTGCCTGGGTTTTTGTATTTGTTCCTGGGCGCTGACTTGGCGCGGGTCGTGCGGATCGGGCCGTTTCTTCGGGCGTTTCTGGTGCTGATCGTGGTCCCGCTGGTGCTGGCCTGGCTTACTCAGGCGTGGGCTGCGCGGCACGCGAGTGGGCGGCGGTTCGCTGATGTAGGCGGGATCGGGATGGTGCCGCTGATGGCTTTGGCGCTGGCGACTGTTGTCGCGTCGCAGACTCCGAAAGTCCACGGGGTTGGGGTAGTTGCGGTGGTGGTGCCGGTTTATGTGGTTTTTCTGGTGGTGATGGCGTTCGCTGGGCTCGGGGTGGTGCGGCTGTTTCGGTTGGATGTTTCGGGTGGGCGGGCGATTGTGTTTACGGGGGCTGCGCGGAATTCGTTGGTGGTGCTTCCGGTGGTGTTGGCGTTGCCGGGTGAGTTTGCTGTTGCGGCGGTGGGGGTGGTGGCGCAGACGTTGGTGGAGGTGGTGGGGATGGTTTGTTATGTGAGGTGGGTGCCTCGGTTGTTGTCTTAGGTGGGGGTGGGTTTGTTGTGGTGAGGTTGGTGGGGTGGGTCACCGAGCTGTGTTTTTGGCGCCGACTTCGTCGTCGCGTGCGGGATCGCTTTTAGCCGGCGTTTGGGGGCTGCCCGGCGTGAGGGGCCTTCGGC
>NZ_JBHZAG010000068.1:38848-56637 GCF_042754125.1 Amycolatopsis sp. NPDC059235 | reverse complement strand
GACCTCTTAACCCGCGGCTGCACCCCCAGACGCCCAAGGCCGAGGTCCGTGCGGGGAACCCTGAGGTACTCAGAGTCCCTCAGGGTTCCCCTCACGGACCTTCGCCGGAACGCAGCCACGCCGCACTGCTGAGGGAAGCCTGCTGCGGGATGATGCCCTGGTGCGGGTTTCAGTGCTGGACACGTCGCCGATCGTCGCGGGATCGACCGCGCGGGAGGCGTTGCGGCGCACGGTCGATCTCGCCGAACTCGTCGACGAACTGGGATATCACCGCTACTGGCTGCCTGAACACCACAGCATGCGTGGTGTCGCGAGCGCCGCTCCCGCTGTGGCAGCCGCCCGCGTCGCGGATGCCACGCAACGGATCCGCGTCGGCGCTGGCGGCGTCCTGCTGCTCAACCATCCGCCGCTCGTCGTCGCCGAGCAGTTCGGCACGCTCGCCGCGTTTCATCCCGGCCGGATCGACCTCGGGCTCGGCCGCGCGCTCGGCGGTCCGCAACGCGTGACCGACGCGCTGAACCCCGGCCCGGCGGAGAGTTTTCCCGCTCGCATCAAGGAGTTGTTGACCTACTTCGCCGGCGCGGACCAGCCACTGCGCGCGACTCCCGCGCAAGGGAATGTGCCGGGCATCTGGCTCCTCGGCTCAAGCACCGCGAGCGCGCACCTCGCCGCCGAACTAGGCCTGCCGTACGCGTTCGCCTACCACCTCCGCCCCGCTGAAGCCGCCGCCGCGACCCGGATCTACCGCGAGAACTTCCGCCCCGGCCACACTCCTGAACCGTCCATTGTGGTCAGCGTCGCGGTGGTAGCCGCCGCGACCGAGGAACGAGCCGAATGGCTAGCCAGGTCCATTCGGGCTAAAGCCTTGAGCCGTTCGCGCGGCGAGCGGATCTTGTTGCCGCGTCCGGAAGACGCGGCCGTGGACCCGGCGATCGGCCCTGGTCCGGTGCTCGCCGGAGCCCCGGCGGCGCTGCGGAGTTCGTTGCGCTCAGTCATCGCCGACACCGGTGCGGACGAACTGATGATCACCACTCCGATTCACGACCACGCGGAGCGGAAACGGTCCTATGCGCTGGTCCGGGAGATCTCGGACACTTTGCCGTCGCGCGATTGATCCCGTTTTGTCCGATTGACCGTCGAGAAACCGGCTGTGGCGCACGGGGTTTCCCCAACGTTCAACCTGGCACGGGTTCGCATGTCACTTGTCGTGCCTAAGTTCCTCACGGCTTCGGAAAGTGGGGATTCATGGAAACCAGCGACGCGGTGCGGGCCCGCGCGATCACCAAGTGTTTCGGCGACGTCATCGCGCTCGACGGTGTCGATCTCGACGTCGCTTACGGCGAGATCCACGGGCTCGTCGGCCCGAACGGCGCGGGCAAGACGACGCTGCTCGGCCTGCTGCTCGGACTCGCGGTCGCCGACGAGGGCGAACTCGAGATCCTCGGCCGCCCGGTCGGCCGCGCGCTCGCCACCCCGGACGGCATTTCCGGGTTCGTCGACGGCCCGGGGCTGTACCCCTCGCTCACCGCCCGGCAGAACCTCGCCGCGCTCGCCTCGCTGCGCGGACAGACCGTCGACCTCGACGACCTTCTCGCGCAGGTCGGCCTCACCGACGTCGCCGACGACCGGGCGCGCGGGTTCTCGCTCGGCATGCGCCAGCGCCTCGGCCTCGCCGCCGCGCTGCTGACCAAGCCGCGGCTGCTGATCCTCGACGAGCCCGCCAACGGTCTCGACCCGGCGGGCAAGAAACACGTGCACAGCGTGCTCACCCGGCTCGCCGACGAGGGCACCGCGGTGGTGCTGTCCAGCCACCGGATGGACGACCTCGAAGCGCTCTGCTCGGAGGTCACCATCCTGTCCGCCGGCTGCGTCGTTTTCACCGGCCCGCTGGCGAAACTGTCCTCCGACGATCGCGAACTGGCTTACCGCCTGGTCACCTCGGACCAGAAGGCCGCGCGCGAGATCGCCGAGAACGTGCCCGGGCTGCGGATCGACGACACCCAGGCCCCGCGCGGTCAGGCCGACGTCCTGGTGGTGAGCGGCCTCGTACCCGCGCTGGACGACCTCGTCGCGCGCGTCGTCGGCAAGGGCATCGGCGTACGGGAATTGGCTCCGGTCGTTTCGCCGCTGGAGGCGGCTTTCCTGGAGCTGACGGAGCAGGGGGAGAAGCGATGACCGTCACCGAGGAACGGGCACCGGCGCCGGTCCGCCCGGTCGGGCTGGGCCGCGGCTACCGGTTCGAGCTGGTGAAGTTGTTGTCGCAGTGGCGAATCCGCGTACTGCTGCTCGCCTGCTGGCTCGCGCCCGCAGTATTCGTCGCCGCGGTCAGCCAGCAAAGCGACCTGCCGGTGGACACCCTGTTCGGCCGTCTGATGAACACCACCGGTTGGGCTGGGCCGCTCGTCCTGCTCGGTTTCGCGGGCAGTTACGCGCTTCCGCTGCTGACTTCCCTGGTCGCCGGAGACGTCTTCGCCGCCGAAGACCGGCTCGGTACCTGGCGGCACCTGCTGGTGGCGATGCGGTCGTACCGGCGGGTCTTCGTGTCGAAAGCGTTCGCCAGCCTCACCGTGATCTTGTTGCTGGTTCTCGGATTGGCGGTGTCCAGCACAGTCGGCGGTCTCGTCGCGGTCGGCGGACAGCCGCTGATCGGCCTCGACGGACACCTGCTGTCCTCGGGCGACGCGGCGCTGAAGGTCATTCTCGCCTGGATCTGCGTGCTCGCCCCGACCCTTGCCCTGGCTGGGATCGGCCTGCTCGGCTCTGTCGCGTTAGGACGGTCGCCGATGGGCTTGCTGCTGCCCGCGGTGGTCGCGCTGGTGATGGCGGTGGCGCAGCTCCTGCCGCTGCCGGTCGTCGTGCGGCTCGCGCTGCCGACGTACGCGTTCATCTCGTGGAACGGCCTCTTCACCGACCCGGTCCAGTTCGGTCCGCTGCTGATCGGCGTCGGGGTGAGCCTGGTCTGGGCAGTGGTCGCGACTGCGCTGGCCTACCTGTTGTTCGTGCGACGCGACTTCACCGATCTGACTTATGACGGCGCCGGTCGTCGCGTACTGACCGCGGGTTTGCTGCCGCTCGCCGCGCTGGTCGGCGTCACGGTGGCGGTCGTCGCGGTCGCTACGCCTGCCACGGGCTCGGGCATCGACCAGGCGAAGCTGCAGCAGTCGCTGTCCACCGAATTCGCGCACCTCTACCGGCTCCAGGCCGCGCAGCTGCACCGTCCGGACGTCACGGAGGAGCAGCTCGCGACCAGCACGGAATGCACCAAGGGCGGCGGCCTCGTCGAGGCCGAAGGCCCCGGCAACGACTGGCGTTGCGTCGTCTCCTGGCATCTCCCCGGCATCGCGGCGACCGGACAGGCGATCTACCAGCTCGATGTCACCTCGGACGGGCGGTATGTCGCCGACGGCGACGGACCGAAGGAAGTGAACGGCTACTTCCAGGTGCGGACCCCGGAAGGGGACCGGCCCAACCCGCTGTGGCAGTTCGACGGCAACGTCGAACTGCTCTCCTCCACGAAGGGATGAGGACATGCAAGTAACGCGCCGTCGCAGGCGTGGCGGGAAGAAAGACCTCCGCAGATCCCGCAAGCTGCGCTTCGTCACGGCGGGGGCGACCACGGTCGCGCTCGTCGCCACGGGCTCGGGCATCGGCCTCGCCTCCACCAAGCAGTTCGGCACCGACCAGGTCGGCCAGGAAACCGCGAACGGCCTGACCATCTCCAGCGACCAGTACCTCAAGCCGATCGGCGAGCGGCTGGTCGTCCCCAACGGCAAGATCATGTCCTCGACGGTCAGCCCGGACGGCAGCCACCTCGCCGCGCTGACCACCGACGGCGGCATCGCGCTGACCATCGTCGACCTGAAGAGCTGGAAGGTGCAGCAGCTCGTCGGCAAGGACAAGAAGGCCGACCTGCAGCTGCCGGGCAACGACGTCGGCCAGGAAGGCCCGTCGTACTCGCCGGACGGCAAAACGCTGTGGCTGGGCCAGATCGACGGCTACCGCAAGTTCGACGTGAACCCGGACGGCACCGTCGCCAACCCGACCTGGGTCGCGATCCCGGCCGACGGGGCCAAGCATTCCCTTGCCGCTGGCGCGATCTTCTCGCCGGACGGGTCCACTGTGTACTCCGCAGTGAACGGACAGAACCGCGTCGTCGCCATCGACGCCGCCAGCGGCCAGATCAAGCAGAGCTGGACCGTCGGCAACGCGCCGCGCGCACTGGTGCGGATCGGCGACCGGATCTACGTCAGCAACGAGGGCGGCCGCGCGGCGAAGCCGGGCGACACCACGATCAACTCGTACGGCACCGACGTCGTCGCCGACCCGAAGACCGCGGCCGCCACCACCGGCACGGTCAGCGTGATCGACCTGGCGAACCCGGCCGCTCCGGTCAAGAGCATCGACGTCGGCCTGCACCCGACCGCCTTGCGCGCCAAGAACAACACGCTGTTCGTGGCGAACACCGGCGGCGACAGCGTTTCGGTGATCGATGCCCAGCGCAACGTCGTGGTACAGACCATCGCGACGCAGCCGTGGCCGGAGGCGAACGTCGGCTACGAGCCGACTGACATCGCGCTCACCGACGACGGCCACCTGCTGGTGACCCTCGGCCGGGCGAACGCGGTCGCGGTCTACCGCTACTGGTTCCCGCAGGCCCCCGCCGCCTTCATCGGGCTGCTGCCGACGGACTACTTCCCGTCCGGCATTTCCGCCTCGGGCAAGAACATCCTGGTCGCGAACACCCGCGGCATCGACGCCCGCCGCCCGACCACCGCGGCCGGGCACGCCACGCACGACACGACGTCGAGCCTGCAGCGATTCACCCTGCCGACCGACTGGCAGACCTGGGCGCAGACGTACCAGGTGTTCAAGCAGAACGGCTGGACGCCCGGTTCGGTGCAGAAGGCGAACGGCAACCGCAACGTCAAGCCGGTTCCGGTGCCGCAGCGCCTGGGCGACCCGTCCACGATCAAGCACGTTTTCCTGCTGGTCAAGGAAAACCGGACGTACGACCAGCTCTTCGGCGACATGAAGAAGGGCAACGGCAACCCGGCGCTCGCGCAGTTCGGCCAGGCTGTCACGCCGAACCAGCACGCGCTGGCCGACCAGTTCGGGTTGTACGACAACACCTACGACATCGGCACGAACTCGGCCGAGGGCCACAACTGGCTGATGCAGGCGGACAACCCGGAGTACACCGAGTCGTCGGCCGGCGAGTACAAGCGCAGCTACGACACCGAGGACGACGCGCTGGGCCACCAGCGCAGCGGCTTCCTGTGGACCGGGGCGCAGGCGGCGGGCAAGACCGTCCGCGACTTCGGCGAGTTCCAGCAGTTCCTGACCAAGCCCGCGGGCGCGAGCTGGCAGAACCTGTACTGCGACTCGAAGAACATGGCCGCGACCGGCGAGCCGACCGCCTACCCGCTGGTCTCGTCGTCGCCGATCCCGTCGCTGAACAGCGTTTCGGTGCCGGGCTTCCCGAAGTTCGACACCGATGTGCC
Source organism: Amycolatopsis sp. NPDC059235 (assembly GCF_042754125.1). NCBI lineage: Bacteria > Bacillati > Actinomycetota > Actinomycetes > Pseudonocardiales > Pseudonocardiaceae > Amycolatopsis > Amycolatopsis sp. NPDC059235. Next base: position 51,136 of record NZ_JBHZAG010000068.1, on the reverse strand, counting down.
GGACCAGTACCGGTACGAGATCTGGAAGAACGACTTCGAGAAGAACGGCCCGGCGAACCTGAACATGTTCTGGCTGTCGAGCGACCACACCGGCGGCCCGCCGAGCCCGGCCGCGCAGGTCGCCGACAACGACCTGGCCGTCGGCAAGATCGTCGACAAGATCTCGCACAGCCAGTACTGGAAGGACTCGGCGATCTTCGTCGTCGAGGACGACTCCCAGGCCGGGCTGGACCACGTCGACGGGCACCGGGCGCCGATCCAGATCATCAGCCCGTACGCCCAGCGCGGCGCGACCGACAGCCGGTACTACTCGCAGATCACCATGATCCGCACCATCGAGCAGATCCTCGGGATCCACCCGATGAACCAGAAGGACAGCGCGGCCACCCCGATGGCGACCGCGTTCACGCAGAAGCCGGACACCACGCCGTTCACCGCGGTGCCGAACCAGACGTCGCTGACCGCGGGACTGAAGACCCCGCCGTCGTGCGGCACGGACAACGTCCCGACGGCCTCCACCGCGGCGGCGTCGACGGCGGTGCCCGCGGACAAGCAGCAGCTGGCGCAGCAGTGGCAGCAATGGCAGTCGCAGCAGAAGCTGACCGGCCCGAACGCCACCGCGGACTACGCCAACCCGGCGCAGATGGACCACTTCACGTGGTACCAGGTGCACGGGTGGAGCCAGCCGTATCCGGGCGAGGACAAGATCTTCGCCCCGGACCAGGTGCCTGGCGCCTTCATCCCGTCGGCTGAATCGGACGGTTGATTCGTTAGCTGGTAAGGGAAAGCCCCTGTCCGCTTTGTTAGCGGGCGGGGGCTTTTCTTTGTCTCAGGCGGGCAGCGGGGTGGCTGCGGCCGGGGAGAGACCGTCGAGCAGCAGGGCGAGATAGCGGGGCCAGCTCGCACCCGCCACCGCGGTGACCATGGTGATCAGGCAGGGGAGATCCTCGAGCGTCAGATCGGAACGCACCGCCCCGGATTCCTGCGCGCGGGACAGCACCTCGCCGAACGCCCCCAGATGCCGCCCGGCGATCGAGGCGGCGAGGGCGTTCCCGTTGACCAGCGCGAGGATCCCCGGGTGTTCGCGGAACGCGGCGACCCCGCTCTCCAGCACGATTTCCAGCGCCCGGCGCGGCTCCGGCTCCGCGTCGACCCGAACGCGGATCGGCTCCGCTTGCTCGGCGAAGTAGTCCTCGAGCACCGCGGTCAGCAGGTCGTCCTTGGTCGGGAAATGCCGGTAGAGCGTGCGCGCGCTCACCCCCGCGGCCTGCGCGATCTTGTCGAGCCAGACGTCGCCGCTGCCTTGGACCGCCGTGCGCGCCGCGGCGAGGATGGCGCGCCGGTTGTGCTGGGCGTCGGCTCGCGGGCGTTCGGTTCTGGGCACGGGCGTCACGCTAGCACCGCCGAGCTAAGTGTCATTCGACTGACAGTTAGGCTACGGTGGTCGCATGGACCACGGAATCGTCACCTTCCTCACCGACTACGGCATCGCCCCCGTCCGGCTCGGGCAGGCGGTGGAGGAACGCGGCTTCGGCTCGCTGTTCCTCACCGAACACACCCACATCCCGACCAGCCGGCTCACCCCGTACCCGGTCGGCGCGGCGGAACCGCAGCCGTTGCCGCGCTACTACTCGCACACTTTCGACCCGTTCACCGCCCTTGCCGCCATCGCGGCCAGCACGCGAAGAATCGGGCTCGGCACCGCGGTGTCGCTGGTCAGCCAGCATCATCCGATCACCCTGGCCAAACAGGCGGCGAGCGTCGACGTGCTGTCCGGCGGCCGGTTCGAACTCGGAGTCGGCCCTGGCTGGAACGCCGAGGAGATGGCCAATCACGGCGTCGACCCGGCCCGGCCGCTCGCGCGCATGCTCGAACACGTCGCCGCCGTCTGGACGATCTGGACCGAGGACGAACCCGAGTTCCACGGCGAATTCGTCGACTTCGACCCGATCTGGTCCTGGCCCAAACCGGCGCGCCCGCTGCCCGTGCTAATCGGCGGGGTCGGGGTGAAGGTGCTGGACCGCGTGCTCAGCCACGGCGACGGCTGGCTCCCGCTGCCGCTGTACCCGATCGACTTCCTGCGCACGCGGATCGCCGAACTGCGCGAGCGGGCGGGCCGCCACGTCCCGGTCACGCTGTACGGGGCCGATCCGGAGAAGCTGACGGACTATGCGGAGGCGGGCGTCGACCGGGTGCTGTTCGAACTCGTGGACCACGAGGATTCCTCGGACGCGCTACGGCAGCTCGACCTCCTGGCGGAATTCGTTCGCTGAGTTCAGTGCGCGAGATCGACCACCACCCGGCGGATCTGGTCGGCTGGTACTTCCTGGCTGCTCACCCGGAATGGCACCTGCGCCCCGACGCCGATAGCGAAAGTGCACTGGCCTTCGAAGAAGCCCGCGAACCGGACCGCGCGCAAGGACGGCCAACCGGTTGGCTGCGCGAAATAGTCACCGCCCTGGGCTAGCACCCGACCAGGTTGGTGTCCGCTGTCGTCGAAACCCTGCGCGGGTGCACGGATCACCGCTTGCAGGACCGCGTTTCCGGGCACTGGCAAGGGTTTCCCGGAGGGATCCGCGGTCACGAGCGGCACGTATCGCACGGTGAATCCGGCTGCGGCCGCGCCATTGATAGTGAACACGACTTCGTCGTAACAGCCGTGTCGGCTGACGGTGACAAGGTACAGCGCGTTAGTCGTCGAACCGGGGCTTTCTTTGGCGCCAGTGCCCCAACTCCTTGTCGGGCCACAGGGTGCGGGCTGACTGTCCGAACGGGACGGTGCCGGACGGTCCGAAGAGGACGGAGCGGCAGTGGCGTTCTGGGCTGCCGTGGTGGCGGGAGCCGAAGTCGCGGCGGGAGCGGACGGTGTGGTGGTGCCCGACGGTGCTGGGACGCCGGTAGGCCCACTGCATGCGGACAGCAGCAGAATCCCCGCCGCCACCGGGATCTTGCGCAGCACAACGTTTCGCGCCGGACGCCCGCGGACTTGTGAAGAGTAGGTGTTCATGACGCGCCTGCCTAGGGAAAAGGTCCCCGGGGCAGGCCGGGCGGATGCGGTCAGTGTGCGGTCAGGCCAGGCGGTTCGGCGACGACGGTGACTCAGTCGCCGGGATTTCGTCGCCGAACCGTTGCCTGGATCAGGCCCTTCAGGACCCGGTGTGCTGCTCCGGTTCCAGCGAGTTCCCCGGCGGGATCTGCCCGCAACTGGACGGCGCGGCCTTGCCCGCGAACCGGTCGCCGAGCCAGGCGATCGCGGCCGGCGCCCACACCGGAAGCGCGGTGGCGTGGCTGAGCAGGTCGTACTGCGTGTACTTGATCGAGGTGTTTCCGGTCGCGCAGTACTGATTCGCGAGCGCGCGCACGTCGCCGGCCACCATCACGCCGTCGCCGGTGCCGATGCCCGGCTCATTGCTGACAGTGCCTTCGAGCGCGCCGTTGTTGGCCTGCGCGATGAACCCGGGAATCGAAGGCGTCGCCGCCGAGCCGATGTTCACCTTGTTGACCGCGTCGACGAACGGCGGCACCGAATCCGGGTTCGCGTACTCCGGCTTGACCAGCTTCTGCCAGGTCAGCCCGGGGTAGCGGCCGAGCGCGTTGGCGATCGACGCGTGTTCCAGTTCGCCGAGCACCTTCAGCCCGTACTCGCTGGCGTAGGGCTTGAGGTCGATGCCGTACCCGCGCGAGACGCCGATCAGCGCCATCGGGATCACGCCGGACCAGACCGGGCTGCCGCCGACGTACTTGAGGTTGTGCGCGGGGTCGACGAGCACTCCGCCCTCGGCGAACCCGACGAGATTCTTCTCGACGTCCGGCGCGTAGCTCGCGGCGATCGCCGACGCCCAGCCGGTCGCGATCGCGCCGCCGGAATAGCCGATCAGGCCGAATTTGGTGGATTCGGTCATTCCGGTGCCGGGCGCGTGCGTCGCGGCGCGGATGGAGTCCAAAGTGGTCTGGCCGTATTCCGGACCGTCGGCGAAATCGGCGGTCGGGCCCTCGGTGTCCGGGATGACGACGCTGTACCCGAGCGCGAGCGCCGGTGCGATGAGCAGCGATTCGGCGTTCGGCAGCATGCCGCCGAGCCGGACGTCGCCGGCGATCGCGCGGGACGGCGCGTCCTTGGGATCGAGCGAATCGTACGCGGATTGGTAGGAAATGACCTTTCCGTTGCCGCCCAGGGGATTGCGGACGACCGAGGTGACGTTCGCGGTGGGATTTCCCTGTGCGTCGGCGGTCCGGTAGAGCAGCTGGGTGGCCTGCACTGGAGTCGGGAAGCCGAACACGTGATAGGTCAGCGTTCGCGTCTTCAGCACGGTGCCCGGCGCGTACGACGAGAGCGGCGTGCTGCCGTCGTAACTGTAGAAGGAATCGGCCGAGGCGGCGGCGGGCAGCGCGACGGCGGACGTGATCGCGAGAGCGGCGGCGGCGATCAGCGCGCGGACGGGTTTCCGGATCATGACTCCCCTTTGAACCATGAAGTACGAACCATGATGTGAATCACGACTGGCGGGTAACTTACCAGTGAGTAGGTATCCGCACAACTACGGAATGTGCAGGCAGTGCCGGTGCCGGGGAGTCAGGCCTGCCTCGAGTAGGCGGCGGCGAGCGCGGCGGCGCGGTCGTGCAGCGCGGTGCGCAACGATTGCGGCGCAAGGACTTCCGCGTTCCGGCCGGCCTGCCACAGTGCCCATTCGGCGTGCCGGGAATCCTGGAAAGCCGCCTCCAGTCGAATCCACCCGTCCGGGCCGGATTCCTCGGCGAGAATGGCGAGAGCGGTGCGTGCCAATTCCTCCCGCTGCGCCGGGCGAATCCGGACCAGCGCGACGATGCGGTCACCGCCGCCGCGGAACCGGGTGCTGCGTTCCTGCCAGGCCCGGCCGAGGTCCACTCGATCGGGCCGCTGCGCTGGTTCGTCGAGCTCCTCGGCGGCCAGCACCCGCGACAGCCGATACGTCCGGTCCTCGCCCTCGCGAGTGGCCAGCAAATATCCCAGCTCCCGTACGGTCACCAGTCCGATCGGGTGCACTGTGCGCCACTTCGGGGACTGGTTCAGGGCTTCGTAGCGGATGCGCACCTGGTGCCCGGCGAACACCGAGCGGCGGATCTGGGCCACCACCGCGTCCGGTGCCTCGTCCGCGACCGCGCGGCGCGAAAGGAGGTCGATCTCCGGGTCGATGAGCAGTCGCTCGGCCACGCCCGCGGCAGTGTGCCGATGGCTTTCCGGCAGCGCGTCGACCACTTTGAGCATGGCCGAAGCGAGCGCCGAACCGAGGCCGAACGCCTGCGCGCCGCGGCGTGACCCGGCGACCAGCAGCGCGAGGGCTTCGTCGTGGTTCAGCCCGGTGAGTTCGGTCTGAAATCCGGGCAGCAACGCGAAACCGCCGTTGCGCCCGCGTTCGGCGTAGACCGGCACGCCCGCCGCGGACAGCGCGTCGATGTCCCGCAGCACCGTGCGGGTGGAGACTTCCAGCTCGCGGGCGAGAGTGGTCGCGGACAGCCGGCCGCGCTGGCGCAGCAGCAGGACCAGCGAGACCAACCGGTCGGCGCGCATACCGGAAATTCTAGCCAATACACGACACTGGATGTCGCGTATTGCTTGCCAAGCTCCTCCGCGTATTGCCGAGAAGTATTGCCGAGAACGCGAATGGAGCAAGTGGTGGAGCAAACGACTGTCAACCCGTGGGCGTGGTCGACGGCGATGGGATACAACCAGGGCGAACTGGTGTCCGGGCCGGTCCGGACCCTGTACTGCTCCGGGCAGACCGCGATGAACGGCGACGGCGAACCGCAGCACGGCGGGGACATGGCCAAGCAGGTGGCGCTGAGCCTCGACAACCTGGAGAAGGTGCTCGCCGAAGCGGGCATGACGCTGGCGAACCTGGTCCGGCTCAACGTCTACACGACCGACGTCGACGAGCTTTTCCAGCACTACGGCGTCCTCGCCGCCCGCCTGGCCGCGGCCGGGGTCGCCCCGTCGACCACGATGCTCGGCGTGCCCCGGCTGGCGATCCCCGCCCTGCTGGTCGAGCTGGAGGGGACCGCTGTCGCCGAGCTGTAGCGCCGTAGTTCGGCCACCCGCATATATCGCGACGTGATATATATGGACGAGTGACCGAACGAGGCATGTCGGAGCAGGTCTTCCTGATCCTCACCGCGCTCGCCGACGAGCCGAAGCACGGCTACGGCATCGTCCAGGCCGTCGAGAAGCTGTCGGAGAACCGAGTCCGCCTCCGGGTCGGCACGCTGTACGGCGTGCTGGACCGGCTGGTGGCCGACGGGTGGGCGGAGCGGGACAAGGAGGAGATCCACCAGGGCCGGCTGCGCCGTTACTACCGGCTGACCGATCTCGGCGGCCGAACTTTGGCCGAGCAGACCCGGCGGCTGGCGGCGAATGCCGCGGCGGCGGATTCGGTGCTGCGGGCGCGGGGCTGGGCGCCGCGGACGGGCGGCGAGGCATGACCGCTCCCGAACTCCAGTACCGCCGGATGGTGCGTCTGCTGCCTCGGTGGTACCGCGCCGAACGCGAGGACGAAATGGTCGGCGCGCTGCTGGACGCGCGCGACGGCGGTCGTCTCGAGGAAGGGCGCGAACTGCTCGCGATGCTGGGGCTGGGCCTGCGGGCCCGGCTGGCCGCAAGCTCAGCCCCGGCTCGCGTGGTCGCTTTCGGCGACACGGTGCGCCTGGTCGCGCTGCTCGGTCTCCTGTGGGGCGTGATGAAAGGCGTCCTCGCCGTCGGGCGTGACTTGTCCGACGCTGTCACCTTTCCGCATCTGCTCGGTCCCTTCGCCGCGACGGTGATGGTGCATGTAGCTCATCGGCTCTGGCTGGACCTCGCCTTGGCCGCCGCGACGACGGTGCCTCTCGTGTTGCTGTTCGCCGGACGGCGCCGGGCCGCTCGAACGGTCGCCGGGGCGGTGCTGGTCGGGGGATTCGCCGCGTTCCTGTACCGGTATTCGTTCAGTTTCAGCCCGGATCTTCTGGGCTATTTCGTCCCGCAATGGCTGCCGTTGCTGCTGATGGTCGCCGGATTCCATGCTGGCGCGCCCCTGCCGGTCGCGCGGAAATGGTGGCTCGCGCTGGCCGCGATCGCGGCTTCGGCGCTCTGTTTCGGCTCCTTCGTCGACTCGGATCTGCGCGGGCTTTCCTGGTATGCGTGGGCGGCCGTGCTGATCATCCCGGCTTATTTCGCGTTCCGGCGCCGCACGCCCGCGTGGTCGTTCTCGCTGGCAGCTTGCTGTGCGTTCGTGCTGGCCCAGCCGATCGTGCTCCGGGCCACCATGGCGGGCGCCGGCTTCGAGCCGACAGAGCTGCTGCAGATCTGCGTCGTGGGCACCGGCATCGTGGCGCTGGTCGCGACCGGAATCATCGATTACCGGCGGAGATCTTAATCGTGGACACTATTCCCAGAGCGCTTCCGCGCGCCGTAAAACAGCCGGTTTACCTCCCTGATTATCGGCGAAGAAACCGTTGGATAATCGTCGGTTCGATACTGTTGATCGCCATTCTCGGCTACGTCACCCGCTGGATTTGCGATGACGCGCTGATTTTCACCAGAATCGTCGAGCAGATCCTCGCCGGGAACGGTCCGGTCTACAATCTCGGCGAACGGGCCGAAGCGTCGACAAGCACGCTGTGGCAATGGCTGCTCGCGTTCGCCGGGTTCGTGTTCGGCCAGTCGGACACCTCGACGCTGTCCTGGATGCTCGGCCTGCTGCTCACCGCGGCCGGGTTCGGCTTCGCGGTGAGCGCGACGAGCCGGTTGCACGGCGGGCACGTCGCGGCGATGGTGCCGTGCGGTGTTCTCGCGCTGCTGGGCGTCCGGCCGGTGTGGCAATACGCGACGTCCGGGCTGGAGACTGGGCTCAACACGTTCTGGATGGCACTGTGCTGGTGGCTGCTGGTGCGCTCGCGCGGCGGCGGGTCGGCCAGATCCGCCAGGTCGGTGGTCGGCGCGGCGTTCGCGATGGGACTGGGGCCGCTGGTCCGTCCGGAACAAGCGTTGGTCGCGGCGGTGTTCCTGGCCGCGTTGTGGTTGGTGGCGAAGCCGTCCTGGCGAGTCACGCTCGCCGCGGTCGCCGCCGCCGGCGCGCTGCCGGTCGGTTACGAGATCTTCCGCATGGGCTTCTACGGCATCCTCGTGCCGATGCCCGCGCTCACCAAAAACGCGAGCGAATCCTTCTGGGCAAGGGGATTCGGGTACGTCGGCGACTTCGCGAACCCGTATCTGCTGTGGCTGCCGCTGGTGCTCTGCACGGTCCTGCTCGCCGGAGTGCTGCGGCGCCGCGCCGATCTGGTCGTCACGCTCACTCCGGTCGTCGCGGGTCTGCTGTCGCTGGGATATCTGCTCAAGGTCGGCGGCGACTACATGCACGCGCGGATGGCGCTGCCGATCTTCTTCCTGCTGATGCTGCCGGTACTGGTGGTCCCGGCTTCGAAGAACACTCGCGTGGCTGCGGTCGTCCTGCTCGCGTGGGCCGTTCTTTGCGGCAGTCTCGGGCAATTCGTGCCGCGGAACGGCGAACTGATCGACGACGAGCGCGGTTACTACCACGCGTGGACCGGCCAGGCGTGGCCCACCGAATCGGCGGACTTCACCTGGAAGATGGAATATCTCCGGAACGCCGCCAAGCCGCGGATGCTGACCTACGAAGGCCCCGGCCCGCAAGCGCGGATTCTGACGGTACCGCTGCGCGCGGACGTCCCGTCGAAGTCCATGATCATCGGGGTGTACCTGGGGACGACCGGGGTCATGTCGCCGGTGGACGCCGGCGTGGTCGATTTCTGGGGCCTGGCCAACCCGATCGGCGCGCGGTTCGAATTCCCGACGGTGAAACCGGGACACTCGAAACCGTTGAGCAACGCCTGGCTGCTCGCGGATTACGCGGACCCTTCCGCGCCAGTCCCCAGCCCGGGCAACTTCGCGGTGCGCGCCGACGTGACCGCGGACCAGGTCGCCGCCGCCCGGCACGCGCTGAGTTGCGGCGAGCTGGCGGAAATCCAGCGCTCGGTGCGAGAACCGATGTCGCCGGGCCGGTTCTGGGCCAACCTCACCGGCGCCGTGCACCGGACCGGGGTGACCGTCCCGCCGGACCCGTTCACCGCCGAACGGACCTTCTGCGGATCTCCGTGATCCGCCTCGCGGAACTGCCCTTGCCCAGGTCAGACCAGGAAGCGCATCCTGGAGCACACGGGGCGGAGGTGACGGGATGACGGCCGGGCCGACCTTGATCGGATCCGTGCGGCGCGCGTTGCACCTGCTCGACGCCGTCGGCGCGAGCGAGCGGCCGGTGCCGGCCAAAGTGCTCGCCCGCAGCGTCGGACTGCCGTTGCCCACGACGTATCACCTGCTGCGCACCCTCGTCCATGAGGGCTACCTCCGGAAACTCGACGACGGCTACGCACTCGGCGGCCAGGTCAGCGAACTGTGCCAGCGCTCGTCGCTGCACGCCGTCCTGCCGCGAATCCGCCCGGCACTGCGAGCGCTGCGCGACGAGGTGCACGGCGCGGCCTACCTCTCGCTGTACTCCGACGGCGACATCAAACTCATCGACATCGCCGACAGCGCGGCCGCCCCGTCGGTCGACCTGTGGGTCGGCGTCCACGAATCGGCGCACGCGACGGCGTTCGGAAAGTGCATCCTGTCCGGCCTCGCCAGCGAGCACCGACGGGAGTACCTGTCGCGGCATCGGCTGGCGGATCTCACGCCGCACACCATTACCGACAGCCGGGTCCTGGAGCAGAAGCTGGCGCGGTGCGGCGATGTTTTCAGCGACCGTGAGGAGTACTTGCTCGGCATGGCTTGCGTGGCGACGACGGTTCGCGCACCGGGGGTGCTGGGCGCGGTGGCAATTTCGCTGCCGGCGCGGCGGCTGGGTTCGGCTCGGGTAGAGTCGGTGCGCCGCACTGCTTGCCGGGTGTCTCGTGCGCTGGCCGTCGCGCAGTGACGCGGGCCGTTTGTGGGTCGGCGGGTACGAATTGGCGCGGGTGATGGCGTTTTGGCGCGGGCGTTCTGTCCGGCGTCGGCAGCGAGCAGCGCCTGTCGCGGCGTGCCATCACCGCCTGCCGGGTGTCCCGCACGTTAGCCGTCGCGCAGTGACGCGGGCCGTTGTCACCATCTGAAAACCAGCCCGTTGTCCACCAGCCGTTCTCCGGCGAGAGTGGATTTCAGCGCGCCGGAAAGACATCCCCGGCCCCCCGCGTCGGGGAAGCGCACGGGTCGCCGCCGAGTTCCACCGTTGCTCGGCGGCGTCCCGTGTTCGCCTCAGCTGGCGTTGGCGAACTGGCCCGGCTGGTACAGCCCGGCCGGCGTGCGGTTGGCTGCGTTGATCAGTCCGACCAGGCAGGCCAAGGCGGCGAACTGGTCCGGCGGGACGGTCGGCCCAGGGGCACGACTTGTGCCCGATGGTCCGGCCAGTGCTCCATCGTCCCGCGACGAGGTGGCGCAGCCTGTCCGGCTTGACAGCGAAAGCCACCACGCCTGCCTGTTTCGCGACGGGCAGAAGCGATCTGGATGCCCGGCTGCGAGTGCGGTGATCGAGAGGCGTGGCTCGCTTCGATTAGGTCACCACGCCGACGCGATCTGCGCCTTGCCGCTGACGAAAGCGCACAGCCTGGCCATGTCGGGGAAGCGCACGGGTCGCCGCCGAGTTCCACCGTTGCTCGGCGGCGTCCCGTGTTCGCCTCAGCTGGCGTTGGCGAACTGGCCCGGCTGGTACAGCCCGGCCGGCGTGCGCACGATGACGTTCATCCGGTTGGCCGCGTTGATCAGGCCGATCAGGAAGACCAGCGTGGCGAGCTGGTCGTCGTCGTAGTGCTCGCGCGCCTGCGCCCACGTCGCGTCGGAAACGTCGCCGGCGTCCGCGATCCGGGTGCCCTCCTCCGTCAGCGCGAGCGCGGCCCGCTCGGCGGGGGTGAACACAGTCGCCTCGCGCCAGACGGCGACCAGGTGCAGCCGTTCCGCGGTCTCGCCCGCGGCGGTGGCGTCCTTGGTGTGCATGTCGGTGCAGAAACCGCAGCCGTTGATCTGGCTGGCCCGCAGCGAAACCAGCTCCTGCGTCGACCTCGGCAGCGACGAGTTGTGCACCAGCATGCTCAGCCCGGCGAACCGCTTGCCGATCGACTTGCCGAGGTCGTTGTTCATCAGATCGAACCGTGCGCTCATCAGATCCTCCAGTGTGGTGAAGCGGATGCCCATGAGATGCCGGCCGCCCGCCGGATGTGACAACTCCGGATGTGACCCGCGTCGCAGCGGGAAAACCGGTGGCTCGGGCGCGGGGCCGGGACGCAGAATGCGGACGTGGCCGACCAGGGCAGTATCGCGCGGGCGACCGGGCTGAGCCTGGTCTCGTGGGTGCTGTTCGCGAGTTCCGGCCCGCTCGCCAAAGCGGTGCTCGACGCGGGCTGGAGCCCGGCGGCGGTCAGTGCGGTGCGGATCGGGCTTGCCGCGATCCTGCTGACACCCGGCGTCGCGCTGCTGCGGCCGCGAGCGCTGCGGTTCCGGCGCGCCGAACTGTGGCTGCCGCTCGGGTACGGACTCCTCGGCGTCGCGGGCGTGCAACTGTTCTTTTTCGTTGCGGTGTCCCGGATTCCGGTCGCGGTGGCGATGGTGCTGGTGAACCTGTCGCCGGTGCTGGTCGCGCTGTGGGTGCGCGTCGTCCGGCGAACGCGGCTGCCGGTGGCGGTGTGGCTGGGAATCGCGCTGGCGATCGCCGGGCTGGTGCTGATCGCCGGGCTCGGACCCGGTGCGCGGCTGGATTTTCCCGGCGTCGCGGCGGGATTGGCGTCGGCGGTCTGTTCGGCCGGATACTTCCTGCTCGGCGAACGCGGTGCGCGGCGGCACGATCCGCTCGGAATGACCGCGGCGGGGCTGGCGATCGGGGCGGTGGCGACCATCGCCGTAAGTCCATTGTGGACCATGAGGGCCGCCGCGGGTCCGGTGACGATGGGAGACGCGATGATTCCGGTCTGGCTGGCGTTATTGGTGCTGGCCGTTTTCGGCACCGTGCTGCCGTATCTGGCCGGGCTGCGTGCTCTCGGCGGGTTGCCGGTGGCGCTGGCCGGAGTGCTGGCGCTGGCCGAGCCGTTGGCCGCCGCGCTGCTCGCGTGGCTGTTGCTGGGCCAGGAATTGGGGCTGGCGCAGGTGATCGGGGTGGCGGTGTTGCTGAGCGGCGGGGGCGTGGGGGGGGGGGTTTTGGGGGGGGGGGGGGGGGGCACACCCACACCCCCCCAAAACAAAAACCCCCCCCCCCCCCCGCCCCCCCCGGCCGCGGGCGACGAGCGGGACCCGCCCCC
>NZ_JBHZAG010000068.1:0-38838 GCF_042754125.1 Amycolatopsis sp. NPDC059235 | reverse complement strand
TCGGGGGTGGGGTTGTTGCTGGGCGGGGGGGGGGTGGTGTGTGTTTGTGCCGGCGAGAACCGGCACAAACACTCACCACCCCTTACATCTTCGCCGCCCCCGCCTTGATGGCCTCGCGGATCCGGGAGTACGTGCCGCAGCGGCAGACGTTGCGGATCTCGTCCAGGTCGGCGTCGTTGATCTCGCGGCCCTTCGCCTTGGCCTCCTTGACCTTCGCGACCGCCGCCATGATCTGGCCGGGCTGGCAGTAGCCGCACTGCGCGACGTCGTTCTCCAGCCAGGCTTCCTGCATCGGGTGCAGGTCGGCCTTCACCGTGTCCGGCAGGCCCTCGATCGTGGTGATCTCGTCCGTGGCCTTGATGTCGGCCACCCGCACCGAACACGGGTTGAACGCCTTGCCGTTGAAGTGCGACGTGCACGCCTTGCACACGTTGATGCCGCAGCCGTACTTCGGCCCGCGGACGCCGAGGACGTCGCGCAGGACCCACAGCAGCCGCACGTTGTCGTCGACGTCGACGGACACCGGCTTCCCGTTGAGGATGAAGGTGTGCTTGCTCATCGTGCTCCTCAGTAGGTGTGGCTCAGGCCGTCAGTCGGCGATTCGGGAACGGGCGGGACAAACGACTTGACCTCGAAGCCGATCGGGTCGTCGTGGTTGATCGGGAACCGCTTCGGGACCTTGCCGGTCGCGCGGGCGTACGCGCACGCGACTGCCGCGACGGAACAGGCCACGCCCGCTTCGCCCGCGCCGCCCGGCTGCTCCCCGTTGGACGGCATCGCGATCGCGGTGAAGTCCTGCGGGATGTTCCACTGCCGGGTGTAGAAGTAGTTGTCCCAGCTGGCTTCCAGGAAGTGCCCGTCCTTCAGGTGGACGCTGCTGGTCAGCGCGAGCGCCAACCCGTCGGCGAAACCGCCCATGATCTGCGCCTCGAGGCCGCGCGGGTTGATCACCAGCCCAGCGTCGAGCGCGATGACCGCCTTCGTCACGCGCGGACCGGCGACGCCGTCGCGCACCTTGCGGTTCACCGTCTCCGGGCGGCAGTCGATTTCCACGAGGCAGGCGCTGGCGCCCTTGTATTCCTTGTGGATCGCGATGCCCTGCGCGGTGCCCGGGGCCATCTTCTTGCCCCAGCCGCCGACCTCGGCGACCTTGCGCAGGACGCCCTTCACCTTGTCGTTCTTGAGGAATTCCATCCGGAAGTCGTACGGGTCCTTGCCCATCGCCTTCGCGAGCATGTCCACGACCAGCTCGTTGGCGCAGCCGACGTCGGGCGAGTAGACGTTGCGCATCGACCCGGTGTTGAACCGCTGGTCGGTTTCGGTGAGCGTCTGGTCGACGACGCCGAAGTTGTACGGCATTTCCTGGCTCAGCACGAAAACCGCCTCGGCGACACCGAGGTTGCCCAGTCCGGTCGGGAGTTTCGTGGCGACCGAGGTGAGCATTTCGCCGAGCCCGTGCCGGAACGACGTCTCGACGGAGGTGTGCCGCTGCTCGAAGGTGAGCACGTTCCCGGCGAGCACGGTGGCCCGGATCCGCGACGTCGCCATCGGGTGCAGCCGACCCTGGCGCGGCTCGTCGGCGCGGTGCCACATCAGCCGAACCGGCTTGCCGAACGCCTTCGACGCCTGCGCCGCTTCGACGGCGTGGTTGCCGAACAGCTTGTGGCCGAAGGAACCGCCGCCGGTGACGACGTGGCACTTCACCTTGCCCTGCGGCAATCCGACCGCCTGCGCGACCTCGCCCTGGGTGACGATCGGCGACTTCAGCCCGGCCCAGATCTCCGCGCTGCCCTCGCGCACGTCGGCGACCGCGCAGTACGGCTCCAGCGCGGCGCTCGAACGGAACATGAACTCGAAGTCCGCCTCGACCGTCTTGGTCAGCACCGGAACCTTCGGCACCGCAAGCGGAAGCTCGGCGCGGCGCAGGTTGGCGAGCACGGATTCGTCGTCCTGGCCCTCGACACTGCCGGGGCCCCAGTCGACCTGCAGCGCGCGCACGCCGTCGATGCACTGGCCGAACGTCTCCGCGCGGACCGCGACCCCGGTCGGGATGATCGCGATGTCGGTGACGCCGGGCAGCTTCAGCACGTCGGCCTGGTTGCGGACGGCCTTCGGCGTGCCGTTGAGCGTCGGCGGACGGCAGATCATCGTCGGCAGCGCGCCGGGGATGTCCAGGTCCATCGCGAACTGCTTCTTGCCGGTCACGATGTCGTGCGCGTCGAGGCGGGTCTGCGGCTTGCCGAGCACCTTGAAGTCGCCGGAGCCCTTGAGCTTGCTCGGGTCCAGCTGCACCTGCTTGGTGGTGCTGGACGCGGCCTTCGTCGCCAGTTCGCCGTACGTCGCGGTCTTGCCGTTCGGCGCGGTGACGATGCCGCCCTTGACGATGAACCGCTCGGCGGTGCCGCCGAGCAGGATCGCCGCCGCTTCGAGCAGCTGCTGCTTGGCGATCGCGGCGGCGACGCGGATCGGCGTGTAGGTCGAGACCGTGGTGTTCGACCCGCCGGTGAGCTGGTTGAACAGCAGTTCCGGCCGCGCCGGCGCGAGCGTGACGTGCACCTTCTCGACCGGCAGGTCCAGCTCCTCGGCGATGATCATCGCGGTCGAGGTGGTGATGCCCTGGCCGACTTCGGCGCGCGGGATCTCGAACGAGGCGCTGCCGTCCTTGTTGATGGTGACGGTGATCAGCTGCGACGTCGGAAGCCCGGCGTCGGTGAGCGCGTCGTTGAGGTCGTACAGCTCGGGCGGCTGCGGAGCGGAGGGGACGGCGGCGGACGCGGGGCTGGCGAGCCCGACGTCCGCGGCGACGACGAGGGTCCCGGCCGCGACGACGTAACCGAGGAATCCACGCCGGGAAAAGCCCCCGCGCTCCTTCCCGGTGTCCGGCTCGGAGTGACTGAGAGTCACGCTGGTTCCCCTTTCGAGGTAAGGACCGCGTGCCGGAACGCAGCACGTGCACGCGGGTGGTGGTGGGGGACCACCTTGCCGGGTGAATCCGGGCTTGAGTGTTCAAGTTCTGTACAGCGGCAGCGGAGAGCGATGGTTATCCTGCTGCGCGTCACCAACGAAGGTGGAGATCCGCGTGAGCTCGATGACGTCCCCGCGCAGCGTGATGCTGCGGGAACCGATCGCCCAGTCCTGGCGCCGTGCTTCGCTCGCCGGGGTGCGCCCCGAAACCGCGCTGCTCGGGCTGCGGTCCGCGGAGGTAGACCCGGCCAGCAAGCTGCTCGCGGCGGCCGCGCCGGTGCTGGAGGATCTCGACGAGCGGCTCGCCGGCACCGCGATGTCCACTGTGCTCGTCGACCACGATGGCAGGCTCGTGCACCGGTGGAGCGCCGACCGTGCCGTCGAAGACTGTCTCGACCACCTGGGCATCGGCGTCGGCACCTGCCTGCTGGAGGACGAGGTCGGGACCACCGGGCCGGGCACCGCGCTGGAAACCCGGTCGAGCATCGTGGTGCACGGGGAAGAGCATTACGCCGAGGCGCTGCGCGGTTTCAGCTGTTACGGGCACCCGATTTTCCACCCGGTCACGCGCAGGCTGGAAGGCGCGCTCGACATCACGCTGCTGGCCGCCGAGGCGAATCCGCTGCTCGCGCCGCTGGTCGCGAAGGCTGTCGAGGAGATCGAACGGCAGCTGCTGGAGGGCAGCCGGGTGTCCGAACGGTCGCTGCTGGCCGCGTTCCAGGCGACGTCGCGCCCGACCCGGCCGGTGGTCGCGATCGGTCCGGACCTGTTGCTGTGCAACCAAGCCGCCGCCGACCTGCTGGAAGGCGCGGACGTCGCGCTGCTGTGGAACCTCGCGGGCGAGGCGAGCCGACCGTCCGAAATGGAGACCGAACTGCGCTCCGGCCAGCGCGCGCGGGTCCGGGCCGAACCGGTGCCCGGCGCACGCGGCGGAGTGCTGGTCGAGATCCGCCCGCTGAGCGCGGCCGAGGCCCGGCCGACGCGGCGTCGCGCTGTGGTCATTCCCGGACACGTGCACATCTCCGGCCCGCCCGGAACCGGCCGCACCACCGAGGCGCGGCTGCGAGTGCCCGAGGAACCGTGCACGACGCTGACCGGCTCGGAAGCAGTCCTCGGCGGCTCGGCGGCCTGGGCCGCTCAGTTCACCGCCGCGGTCGAGGCGGGGTCCGGCAGCATCTGCGTCGACGGCGCGGACCTGCTGCCCGCTGAGCTGGTCGACCTGGTCGCCACGCACGCCGCCCGAGGAGTCGGCCCGCACCTCGTGCTGACCACCGGCCCGCGCGAGGGGCTGACCGGCCCGGAGCGGGCGCTGATCGCGTCCTGCGCGGAGAACGTCGAGCTGCTGCCGCTGGCGCACCGGCCGGACTTTCCCGAGGTCGCGGCGCGGATGCTGGCCGAACTCGGGGCCGCGCGGACGCACAACATCACGCCGGGCGCGCTGCGGATCCTGGGTTCGTACGACTGGCCGGGGAACCTGCCTGAACTGCGCGGCGTGCTGAGCCAGGCGATCCGGAAGCGGTCCGTGGGCGCGATCGGGCCGGGGGATTTGCCGCCCGCGCTGGTGGCGGATGCCTCGGGGCACGAGCTGGCGCCGATCGAGCGGGCGGAGCGGAACGCGATCGTGGCGGCGTTGCGGTCGGCCGGGGGGAACAAGGTGCGGGCGGCCAGCACGTTGGGGATTTCGCGGACGACGTTGTATGCGCGGATGCGGGCTTTGCGGGTGCTGGGCTAGTTGGCATGGTTATTGGCATTGGCGCGCTAGCCGGGGGCGGCGGGTCAGCGGTAGTCGGCCGGTGATTGTCCAGTCCACCGGCGAAACGCTCGCCGAAACGCGCTCGCCTCGGAGAAACCCAGCCGTTGAGCCAGTTTCTCCATTGATTCGTCGCCGCGGCTGAGACTGGCGATCGAGGCGTCCCGGCGAACGCCGTCGCGGATCTGGCCGATCGACGTGCCTTCGCCCCGCAATAGTCGGCGCAGGTGCTGGGTGCTGACGCCGAGCCGGTCCGCAATGCCGTCCGGTGCGATGGTGCCCTGCTCGACGATCGCGCGGACCCGGTCGGCGAGGGCCGAACCGTAGTCGCGGGTGGCGAGCCAGGCGTCCGGCTGGTCCTCGAGAAACTCGGCCAGCTCCGCCTCGCCGCAGATCACCGGCGCGGGCAGGAGCCTGCGGTCGAAGGCGAGGACCAGCGCGTCGGCGTCGAACTGCGGATGGCGGCCGAAAACCAGCTCGTAATGCGGCGCGTGGTCCGGTTTCGGCCACGGCAGGCGGAGTTCGCGCAGGTCGATGCGTTGTCCGGTGAGCCAGCCGAGCAGCCGGTGCACGACGATGGCGACCAGTTCGGCCGCGACGTGCTCGGGGTCGTCGAGCTGGCCAACGTCGATCTCGACCTCCGCCAGCGGAGCCGCCGAGCGGACCGCGACGGCGGGCATACCGGGCAGGACGTGAGCGGCTTCTTCCAAGCGGTGCAGGGCCGTCCGCAGGTCCGGCGCGGGCGCGACCGATCGGACTACCAGCCGGAACAGCCCGCGCGGGGCTCGCGGGCCGAGGGCGAAGAGTTCGTCGTCGGTCTGGAGCCACAGTTCGCGGGTGAGCTCGGAGACCTGGCGGAGGGTGACACCGGTGCGGTCCGGCGGGATGCCGAGGCGGCGCAGCAGCGCGGGGACGTCGAGATTCCGGCGTTCGCCGATCCGCGCCAGCCGCTGGGCCAAGGCGTCCAGAACCGCCGGATCGTCCACGGCTCAAGGCTAGCTGGCGGTTAACGGGCGATTTCTACCCGATCGGGTGACGCGGCTCGGTCGGGATCCGCGCGCCGAGCAGCCGTTCGGTCTCCGTCCAGAGCCACGCGCCCAGCTCCGGATCGCGGCTCGTCGTCACCGGCTGTTGCACCTCCGCGTGGGCGGTCCGATGCGGGCCGAGGTACTCGCCGCCGCGCAGTTCCGGCGAAGCGACCGCGGCGACGACCGGCCGGGCCGCCTGGTCCTTCCCCCGCACGATCTCGCGGAACAGCGCACGAGCCGCCCGCGCCCCGGGCCGCCCGAGCGTGAGTGCGTCGATCGCCCCGCCGGGATGCACGACGATCGACTGGAGGTCCGCGATCCGCCGGTGCAGTTCGAAGCCGAAGATCTCGACCGCGTGCTTGGACATCGCGTACGCGACCCGTGCCCGGTAATCCCTTTCGGACAGCCAATTCTCGCGATCGAAGGGGATCTTGCGGGTCAGCATGCTCCCGAGACTGACCACCCGCCGGACCGCCGGAAGCGCACGCCGCAGCAGTTCCGCGTGCGCGAGGTGGTTGATCCCGACGATCTCCTCCGCCCCGAACGCGCCGATCCGCCAGGCCGGGCCCGGCCTAAACGCCCCCGCGACGACACCCGCGTTCAGCACAAGCGCATCCAGCGGCGCTTCGCTGAGCTGGTCGCCAGCCCGGGCGATGGACGTCCGATCGGCGAGGTCCAGCTGAAGGAACTCGTGCCGCGGCGGGTCCGGGAGCGCGGAAACCGCCGCGCGGCCCCGGGATTCCGACCGGCCGAGGACCAGCACCCGGGCGCCGAGATCGGCGAGCTGTGCGGCGGCGAAGAAACCGATTCCGGAGGTGGCTCCGGTGATCGCGACGGTCTGCCCGTCGATCCGCTCGGGTTGTACTTCTTTCGGCACAGGGTGGACGCTACGTTCGCCGCCGATGCCCGCACCAGGACCGGTGCTAGCGGATTTCGGGACTATTCCGCGCATTCCTCAACGGCATCACGGCTTCCCAGCGAGCGCGGCCAGCCGGTCCGCGACCAGGTCGATGTCGGCGTCGGTGGTGCGGTAGTTCGCGACGCACGCCCGGATCGCGGTTTGCCCGCGCAGCTGTGCCGGACCCAGCAGCGCAGTGCCTTCGTCCGCGAGCTGGGCGAGCAGCTCCGGGTATTCCTCGTCGCGGCGGCCGTCGATGCGCACGCACACGGCAGTCAGCGCTACCGGGTTCAGCAGAGTCAATCCCGGTTCGGCGGCGACGCGTTCGCCGAGCCGCGCGGCGAGGCGGAGGCAGCGTTCGGCGGCGGCGCGGAAGGTGTCGACGCCGAACGTCCGCAGCGCGGCCCACACCTTCAACGCCTTGAAACTGCGCGAAAGCTGCGGCCCGTAGTCCATGAAGTCGAGCATTAGGTCGTCCTCGGCGACGGTCAGATAAGACGACGAGAACGCGAAAGCAGATCGAAGTTTTCCGGCGTCTTTCACCACCAGCGCACCGGCTTCGAGTGGCATGAACAGCATCTTGTGCGGATCCAGTGCGATGGAATCCGCGCGGGACAACGGGGCGAACGTCTCCCGCGCGGAGTCGGCGAGGACGAACAGCGCACCGTACGCGCCGTCGACGTGCAGCCACAGGTCTTCTCGCGCGCACAGATCGGCGATGGGTCCGATCGGATCGATCGACCCGCTGGTGACCGTGCCGGCGGTGGCGACGACGCAGAACGGTTCGAGCCCGGCGGCACGGTCGGCCGCGACGGCGTCGGCGAGGAGGTCGACCCGCAGGCGGAAGTCGTCGTCGACCGGGAGGTGCCGGACGTGGTCCAGACCGATGCCGAGTGTCGCGGCGGCCTTGTTGACGCAGCGGTGGGCCTCCTCGGAGGTGTAAAGCACCAGCGGCGCACCGGATTGCAGGCCGCGTTCGCGGAAATCCGGGCGGCGGTCCGCGAGGGCGGTGGTGATCGCGTCCCTGGTCGCGCCGGAACCTCCGTTGGTCAGGATGCCGCCCGCGGCCGGGCACAGGTCGAAAAGGCCGGCCAGCCAGTGGACGACCGAGCGTTCGACGACGCTCGCCGCGGGGGAGAGCTGCCAGAAGTTGCAGTTTTGGTTGAGCACGGCGGTGATCGCGTCGGCGTACGGAGCGATGCCGTTCGGCGGACCCTGCACGTACGCGAGGAATCGAGGGTGCGCGACGGTGGTCGAGTTCGGCACGATGCGGTCCCGAACCTCGGCGAAGAATCCTTCTACGCCAATGCCTTCTGCCGGAAACGGTTCGGCGAGGAGTTTGGCCAGCGTGTCCCGGTCGACGTCCGGGAGGATCGGCCGGGTCCGGAGGGATTCTTCGTAGCCGTCAACGAAACGGGCCAGCGAAGCGGCTGCTTGCGCGCGTTCCGCGGGGGAGAGGGCGAGGGAGTTCACGTGCTGCCTTCCGGTCGGATGCTGGTATCGACGGTAGTGCGGAAGGCGGGGCAGCCGATGCCGAAGATTGCGCCGCAGGCCCTCGTGAATAGCATCGGATGCCATGGACAAGACCGATCGCGCAATCATCCACCACTTGCTGGCTGACGGCCGACTGCCGAACAACGAACTCGCCGACCGGGTCGGGCTGTCGCCGTCGCCGTGTCTGCGCCGAGTCCGCGCGCTCGAAGCGGCCGGGGTGATCACCGGTTACCACGCGGCAGTCGACCCGGCCGCGCTCGGCCGTGGCCTCGAGGTGCTGCTGCACGTGGAAATGGCGGATCAGCGCAGCGAGGTCATCGAGGCGTTCGAGGAGGCGGTGCTGCGACTGGACGAAGTGGTGTCGTGCCGCCGGATGTTCGGCACCCCGGACTATCTGATGCAGATCGCGGTCGCTGATATGGCGGCGTACGAACAGCTGTACATGACTGAGCTGACCCGGATGCCGGGCGTGGCGCGGACGAATTCGCAGTTCGCGATGAAGACGGTGAAAGCGACACCTGGTCAGCACTGGTGAGATCTTCCGGTGGGCACTGGCGAAGCTCGATAAGCCGTCCCGCGGCCGGGATTTTCTGACAAAGACATGTCTGGACCAGTCCGTTGACATGGTTGTCATCGCGGGCTGACCATGGTCTCGTCGCCGGAGCGCACGCCGGTTCCGGACTCGCACCGCTCGCCTGAACGGGTTCCGTCCGCTTTGTCGTGCCGGAGGAAGCTGCCATGCTGCTTCGTCGATTTCTTGCTGCCTTAGTTTTCCTGGCCGCCGTACCGGGCCATTCCGCCGAAGCAGCGCCGCTCGGCCAGGCGGTGCGGATCATGCCGCTCGGCGATTCGATCACGGCCGGAGCGGGCAGTGCCACTGTGTCGTCGTATCGGGCTCCACTGTGGACAATGCTTTCCGGAGAATCCCGTTACTCGCCGCGGTTTGTCGGTACCCAGACCAACGGAAGCCTGCCCGACCCGGCCAACGAGGGCCACAGCGGTTACACGATCGACCAGATCACCGCGGGCATCGACGGCTGGCTCGCGTTCGACCGGCCGGATGTCGTCCTGCTCCACCTCGGCATCAACGATCTCGACCGCGGCATCGACGTCGCCGGAGCGCCGGCTCGGCTGCACACTCTGCTCGACCGGATCTACGCCGACCGGCCCAACGCCGCCGTCCTCTTGCTGGGGTTGATCCCCACGTCAGCGGGCTTGGAGAGCCGGGTCGCGGCGTTCAATTCCGTCGTGCGCGGTTTCGAGGCCGGCGAAACCCAAGCCGGGCACCGGTTCCGCTACGTCGAGCCGCCCGCGCTCGCCCCCGGGGAAATGGTCGATCACCTGCATCCGAACGATGCCGGGTACCGGCGAATGGCGGAAAGCTTCTCCGGCGCGCTCGCCCGCGCGTACACCGAGGGCCTGTTCGCCGGGCACCCGGCGCTCGGCGCCGGAACTGAATCCGGCGGCACCGGAAAGGTCCGCTGGGCCGATTTCGACGGCGACGGCCGGGCGGATTACCTGACCGTCGCGCAGAACGGCGCAGTCAGCGTTTACCTGAATCGCGGCGGCGACGGCCACGGCGGATGGCAGCCGCTCGGACAAATAGCCACCGGGCTCACCACGGATCCGGCGCGAGTCCGGTTCGCCGATTTCGACGGCGACGGACGCGCCGACTACCTCCTGCTCGAACCGACCGGCACCGTGATCGTCTACCTCAATCGCGGCGGCGACGGCCACGGTGGCTGGCAGTCGCTGGGCCAGGTCGCGACCGGAACCACCGCCGACCCAAGCCGCGTCTGGTTCGCGGACTTGGACGGCGACGGACGCGCCGACTACCTGACCATCGGGCAGAACGGCGCGGTCACCGCCTATCTCAACCGCGGCGGCGACGGCCGCGGTGGCTGGCTCGGCCGAGGTCAGGTCGCTGGCGGCACGACCACCGACGTGCGCAGCGTGCGCTTCGCCGACCTCGACGGCGATGGCCGGGCCGACTACGTGACGATCGCTCCGGGCGGTGCGGTCGACGCGTTCTTCAATCGCGGCGGCGACGAGCAGGGCGGCTGGTATTCGCGAGGTCAGGTGGCCACTGGCGTCACCACGGATTCCAGCGCCGTGGCTTTCGCCGATTTCACCGGCGGCGGCAATGCCGATTACCTCCTCGCCGACAAAACCACTAACGCCGCTTCCGGATATTCCTGGGAAGGCGGCGACGGTCACGGCGGCTGGATCGACCGCGGCCGGATCGCCAGCGGTGTTCCGATCAGCTGAATAACCCCCGATTGAAAAGGACGCGCGATGAAAGTTCGAGCGAGAGTGAGTTGCGCTCTGGCGACGGTGGTTACCGTCGCTGGACTGTGTTCCGGACCAGTTCAAGCGGCTGAACACCGCGCGGCAGCGGACCCGGCCGGCCTGGTCAACCCGTTCATCGGAACCACCAATCAGGCCAACGATTTCCCCGGCGCGGACGCCCCGTTCGGAATGGTCCAATGGAGTCCGGACACCAACTCGCGGCCGCCGGGCGGAGGCTATGAATACAACGACTCGACGATCACCGGATTCAGCCTGACCCACATCGCCGGCCCCGGCTGCGGCGCGGCGGGGGACCTGCCGATCCTCCCGACCGTCGGCGGAGTCAACCCGTCCGCGAACGTGAACTTCCAGCACAGCAACGAATCCGCGTCCGCCGGGTATTACCGGGTCAAGCTCGACAACGGCGTCAACACCGAACTGACCGCCACCACGCGCAGTGGCATGGGCCGGTTCACCTTCCCCGCCGGAAACCAGTCGAACCTCGTGTTCAAAGTGGACGGAAGCCAGAACCGGCCCAGCAACGCACAGTTCACCGTCGTGTCGAATACCGAAGTGCGCGGTCAGGTCACCAGCGGCGCGTTCTGCGGCGCGGCCAACAGCTACACCGTCTACTTCGACCTGATCTTCGACCGTCCATTCGCGAGCAGCGACAGCCGTTCGGTCACCTTCGACACCTCCGGAAACCAAGTGGTACAGGCGAAAGTCGGCGTGAGCTACGTGTCGGCCGCCAACGCGGCAGCGAACCGGGCTGCCGAGAATGCCGGCTGGGACTTCGACGGCACCCGTGCCGCCGCTGCGCGGGCGTGGAACGACCAGCTCGGCAAGATCAAAATCGCCGGCGGAACATCGGACCAGCAGAAGATGTTCTACACCGCGCTGTACCATTCGCTGCTGCATCCCAACGTGATCAGCGATGTCAACCGCCAATATCCCGGCTTCGACGGCAAACCGCACACCGTCGACGCGGGCCACGACGCGGTGTATGCCAACTACTCAGGTTGGGACATCTATCGCGCCCAGGCTCAGCTGGAGGCATTGCTGGCGCCGAAGGTGGCGTCCGACACCGCACAGTCCATGGTGGACGATTACCGTCAGACCGGGATCTTCCCCAAGTGGTCGGAGAACAACGGCGAGTCCTACGTGATGGTCGGCGACCCGGCCGCGGCCATCATCGCCGACTACTACGCCTTCGGCGCCCGCGACTTCGACTCCGCCGACGCGCTTAAGGGCCTCATCGCCGAAGCGGCCAAAGCGAACAACAACCGTCCAGGCCTGAACTACCTCGACAGCCTCGGCTACCTGCCGCACGACGGAAACTTCGGCTGCTGCAACGCCTACGGCCCCGCAGCGACCACTTTGGAATACAATACCGCGGACTTCGCGCTGTCCGCTTTCGCCGGCGCGCTCGGCGACACCGCCAACCAGCGTACGTACCGCAACCGCGCGCAGAGCTGGCGCAATCTGCTCAACCCGCAGTCCGGTTTCGTCCAGGCCCGCAACGCCGACGGCAATTGGCCGCTCGACTTCGACCCGACGAACGGCAAGAGCATGGTCGAGGGTACGTCGTTCATCTACACCGGCATGGTGCCCTTCGACCTGGCCGGACTGACCCGCGCCAAGGGCGGCCCGACCGTGATGAACCATTACCTGGACAACGTCCTGCGCACCTTCGACGGAAACGACGGCCTCGCCTGGATGGGCAACGAGCCCAGCATCGAACTGCCCTGGGAGTACGACTACACCGGCGCGCCTTACCGGACGCAAGAGACGGTCCGGGCGATCCAGGGCAAGATCTGGCGCAACACTCCCGACGGCCTCGGCGGCGGCAACGACGACCTCGGCACGATGAGCGCTTGGTATGTCTGGTCCGCGCTCGGCATGTTCCCGGAAACCCCGGGCACCGCCGACCTCGCGCTGGGCTCGCCGGTCTTCAGCCAAGCCGTCGTCACGCTCCCGTCCGGCAAGACCCTCACCGTCAACGGCAACGGCGCGGCGGACAACGCGCCGTACGTCCAGGATGCCTCGTGGAATGGCATCGCCTGGAACAAGGCGTACGCGCCGGATATCAGCAACGGCGGCACGTTCAGCTTCACCCTCGGCACGACGGCCAACAAGGTCTGGGCCGCGGATCCGTCCGCCGCGCCGCCGTCCTACCCCGGAGACAGCCCGGCACCGGCGAGCCCGCGCGTCGGCCCGATCGTCGCCGGAGTGTCGTCGAGCCTGTGCGTCGACAACGCGTTCTCGAAGGTCGCGGACGGCAACCCGATCCAGCTCTACGGCTGCGATTCGACTTACGCGCAGGACTGGGTGATCGGCACCGACCACACGCTGCGCGTCCACGGCAAGTGCCTCGACGCCGACAACTCCGGCACCACGAACGGCACCCGCATCCAGCTCTACACCTGCAACAACACCGGTGCCCAGCAGTGGGTCGAGGACAACGGCGCGCTGCGGAACCCGCACTCCGGCCTCTGCCTGGACGATCCGAACAGCAGCACCAAGGAGTTCACCCAGCTGCAGCTCTACACCTGCAACAACAGCCCCGCGCAGAAGTGGGCGCTGCCCCGCTGACCTGACCAGTTGCCCAGACCTAAGGCGGCGCCGGGGCTGGTGTGCTGTCCGTGAGGGGAACCCTGAGGGACTCTGAGTCCCTCAGGGTTCCCCTCACGGACCTGAGGGTGTGGCGTGGTGAGGGGTCCCTGGCATGGGAGCTGGGCACTGCTTTGGCGACCGCCACAAGCCCGTGGCCGAATCTCTGGGCTCTCGTCCAAGGCTGCCGCGATCCGGCCGGATCGATACTGGCGCCCATCGACCCGCCGTGGTCGGGACACCGAGGTCCCGGAGGTTTCCAGCACATGACGCCGCCCCTGCCCCAGGCCGTGGACGAGGCGCTGCACCAGGCCTGTCGCACCGCGTTGCACGAACGGTCCTTCGCCGCCGGGCTCTCGATGGCGGTCACCGGCCGCGACGGGATCCTCGCGTCCGGCGCGTTCGGACACGCCGATCTGGCCGCCGCTCAGCCGACGACCGAGGACACGCTGTTCCAGATCGGCTCGATCTCGAAAGGCATGACCGCCGCACTGCTGCTGCGGGCGCGCGACGCCGGGCTGGTCGACTTGGACCAGCCGGTGACCGAGTACCTGCCGTGGTTCTCCGTCCGGTCCGCGCACGCGCCGATCACCCTGCGCCATCTGATGTCGCACACCGCCGGGATCATCGCGGGCACGGACGTCTCCGGCGACTCCGCCTTCGAGGTGTGGGCCCTGCGCGACACCGAAGCCACGACGCCGCCGGGGACCTGGTTCCACTACTCGAACTCCGGGTACAAGGCGCTCGGGCTGGTGCTGGAAGCGGTGTACCAACGGCCGTACCAGGAACTTCTCGGCGACTTCCTGGCCGAACTGGGGATGCCGGCTGCCGTGCCGGCGATCACCCACGAGATCCGAGCACGCAGTGCGGTGGGATACGAACCTCGCTACGACGACCGCGTCCCGGTCCGCGAGGACGGCTTGGTCCCGGCGACCTGGATCGAGACCGCCACCGCGGACGGCAGCGTCGTCTCAACCGCGCGGGACATGACCGCGTGGCTGCGCCTGGTGATGAGCGGCGGAGCGATAATGGACGACCTCTGTGCCCCGGCGATCCGGATCGAGGAGGAAGACTGCTCGTACGGCCTCGGCATGCTGGTCGGTGAGTTCGGCGGGCGTCCGCACGTCTGGCACACCGGCGGCATGATCGGCTACTACGCCGCGATCGCCTGCGATGTCGAAGCCGGGATCGGGGCCGTCGTGCTGGCCAACGGCACCGGTCCGTGGCAGGAGACCGTCGTGCACCTCATCGACGCGACGCGAGCCGCGCTCGATGGCGGTTCGGTACCGGAATTCGTTCTGCCGGAACGGAAACGCCCGGCACCGCCGACTCCGGACGACCCGCCCGCACACTGGGCCGAGGTCGTCGGGCATTACCGCTGCCACAACCCGTGGCTGTCCAATGTGCACGTCTACGCCCACGACCACCGATTGTGGGTCTCGGTCGCCGGCGGTCCACCGGACGAACTCGTCCCGTTGCCGGACGGCTCGTTCCGCGTCGGCGAGGACGAACGGCTGCCGGAGCGGCTGAAGTTCGACGTCGTCCTGAACGGGGTCGCGGTCCGCGCCGACTACTCCGGATGCCCGCTCTACCGCACCTTCACGCCCTAGGCGGCCCTTGATGAGAAACCGTTTCCGCCGCGCGGCAGCGGCGCTGCTGGCCGTGGTGCTGGCCGCCGGCGGCGTCACCGCGTGCGGCCAGGCTGAGAGCGAAACCGCCGACGGCGGCGTCTTCCGCTTCGGCGCCAACCAGCCGATCGATTCGCTGAATCCGTTCGTTTCGGTAGTCAGCATGGCGTTTTCGGTGTTCGAGCAGATCTATCCGACCCTGGTCCAGCTCGATCCGAACGACAAATACGCCCCCGAATTCGCCACCGACTGGAGCACTTCCGAGGACGGCCAAACCTGGACTTTCCACACCCACCCCGGAGCGAAATGGTCCGACGGCGAGCCGCTGACCGCCGCTGACGTCGCGTGGACGCTCAGCACGATCGCGAAGTTCCAGGACGGCCCGACCGCCGGTCTCGCCAACTACGTGGTCAACCTCGACAGCGCGACCGCACCCGACGCGAATACCGTGGTGCTGCACTACGCCAACCCGGTCTCGAACGTCCTCAGCAGACTGATGAGCGTCCCGATCCTGCCCCGGCACATCTGGCAGAAGTACGCCGAGGGCAAGGGCGAAGCGCTCACCACGTTCCCGAACACCGCGCCCATCGTGTCCGGCGGCCCGTTCGTCCTGGTCAAACACCAGCCGAAACAGATCGCGCTGTTCAAGCGGAATCCCGCTTACTACGGCCCGAAACCGCACATCGCCGGGTTCGGCATCCAGTTCTTCAGCACCGACGACGCGATGATCACCGCGTTGAAGAGCCATCAGCTCGACGCCGTGCAAAGCGTGCCGGCCACTTCAGTGGGCAATCTCGAATCGGCCGGGTTCACGGTGCTTTCCTCGCCGGGCATGCGCTTCGACAGCATCACCGTCAACGCGAACCCGAAACAGCAAGCAGCGCACCGGGAATTGACCAATCCGCTGCTGCGCGAAGCGCTCGACCACGCGATCAACCGGGCTGAGATCGTGAAGACCTCGCTGCTCGGCCACGGCAAACCGGGCGGTGCGGTGATCGCGCCGGGCACCGCGGACTGGACGGACAGCTCGATCAGGCCGCCGTCGTTCGACCTGGGCCTGGCCAACCGGCTGCTCGACCAGGCCGGGTACCGGCGCGGCCCGGACGGCGTGCGGATCGCCGGCGACCATCCGATGGACTATCCGATCATCCTGCCTGAGGACACTTACAGCGGCGCCGGGCTGCGCTCGTTCCAGATCGTCCGCGGCGATTTCGAGCGGATCGGCGTCCGGCTCGAACCGCGGCTGCTCGACAACGCGGCGGCCAACGAAGCGGCCATGGCGAACAAATCGCAGGACTTCGCGATGACCATGTGGGGCTGGAGCGGCGGCACCAGCGACCCGGACGACACGCTCAACTACCTCACCTGCGCCAGCCAGGGAATCCTCAACGACACCGGCTACTGCAGCAAGGAATGGGACGACCTCTACGGCGAGCAGGGCGAGGCGATGAACCCCGCGGACCGCCACGACGTCGTGAACCGGATGCAGCAGCTGGCCGCGCGCGAGCGTCCGCTGCTGGTGCTCGACTACCCGGACGCGATCGAGGCGCACTCGCCTTCCTGGACCGGCTTGACGCCGGTGGGCGGGGCCTCGTTCTCGTCGGAGTCGAAGCTCCCGCTGCTGTCCGTGCGAAAGGCGGGCTGACCCGATGCGCAGTCTCGACTATCTGCTCCGCCGCGGCGTTTTCACTGTGGTGACGATCTTTCTCACGGTCACCGCGAACTTCTTCCTCTTCCGGGTGCTGCCCGGCGACGCGGTGACCAACCTTTCCCGGGTGCCGCACGCGACCCCGGAGCTGCAGCACGCGCTGATGGTCCGCTTTGGACTCGACAAGTCCAAATGGGACCAATACCTGATCTATCTCAAGAACCTGCTGCACGGCGACCTCGGGGTGTCCTTCACCTACCAACAGCCGGTGACCCGTCTGCTGGTCGAGGATCTCAAGAACACCGTGCTGCTGGCCGGCGTCGGGACGCTCGGCGCGATCGTGTTCGGCATCCTGTCCGGGGTGATCGCGGCGTGGCGGCGCAACTCCGCGCTGGACCACCTCAACACCGGGCTCGCGACGCTGGTGTACTCGTTCCCGTCGCAATGGCTCGGGCTGGTATTGCTGATCCTGTTCGCCGGGATACTTCCGGCCGGCGGGATGTCGGACCTGTTCCTGTTCGACAGCCCGCCGTTCTGGCAGAATATCGGCGACGTGGCGAGTCACATGGTGCTGCCGACGATCACGCTGATCCTCACCGCGTACGGCGGTTACACGCTAGTAGTGCGGTCCTCGATGCTGGAAACCCTCGGCGAGGACTACGTGCTCACCGCGCGCGCCAAAGGTCTTTCGGACCGGCGGGTGGTCTGGCAGCACGCGGTGCGGAACGCGATGCTGCCGATGGTCACCATGGTCGCGCTCGATCTCGGCTACGTCGTCGGCGGCGCGGTGCTGATCGAGGTGATCTTCAGCTGGCCGGGCATCGGCATGGCCACCTACACCGCGCTCAGCCAGCGCGATTACCCGATGGTGCAAGGCGGATTCCTGCTCCTGACGGTGTCGGTGATCCTGCTGAACTTCCTCGCCGACCTGGTCTACTTCCGCCTTGATCGGAGAGTCAGCGCATGACCACTGTCGCCCCGGCTGAATTGCGCCGCACCGGAATTTTCCGAAAAGTATTGCAAGAGCACAAAACTGCAGTCGCCGGTCTTGTCATTCTCGGTCTTTTCGTGGTGTTGGCTGTTGTTTCGCCTTACATTGCGCCGTACAGCATCACCGAACGGTCCTGTGCGGTTTTCGAACCGCCGTCCGCGCAGCATTGGCTAGGCTGCGACGACGGTGGTGTGGACATGCTGTCGCTGTTGATGCGCGGCGGACAGACGTCACTCGTCGTGGGGTTCGCCGCGACGCTCGTCGCGATGCTGCTCGGCGGCACGGTCGGGATCCTGTCCGGGTACTTCGGCGGCTGGGTCGACGCGGTGCTGATGCGGATCACCGACGTGCTGCTGGTGCTGCCGGATTTGGTGCTGGCCATGGTGATCGCCGCGGTGTGGGGGCCGAGCCTGTTCCACGTGATCCTGGTGATCGGCCTGCTGGAATGGACGACGACCGCGCGGATCGTGCGCGCGGAAGTGATGTCGCTGCGCGAACGGGCTTACGTCAAACGGGCGCGCGGACTCGGTGCGAGCAACACGCGGGTGATCGTCCGGCACATCCTGCCGCAGGCGGGTCCGTTGCTGATCGCCAACACCGTGCTGACCGTTTCGGTCGCGATTTATCTGGAGACCGCCTTGGCATTTCTCGGTTTGGAAGACCCGAGTGTCACGACTTGGGGCACGATCCTGGAACACGCTTTCGCCCGCACCGCGATCAGTTCCGGTGCCTGGTGGGCGATCGTGCCGGACGGATTCGTGATCGCCGCGGTGAGCATCGGCTGCTTCCTGCTGGGCCGGGCCATCGAGGACGCGCTGAACCCGCGGCTCAAGGTTTCCCATCTGTCCGGACGCCGGTGGCGAGTGCGGGTACTGGCCGGAAGAGGAGCGGACGCCCGATGAATGTCTTGGAGTGCAGGGAACTGCACGTGTGGTTCGACCTGCCGGACGGTGGTCAGGTGCATCCGGTGAACGGGGTGAGCTTCTCGCTGGCCCCGAGCGAACGGTACGGACTGGTCGGCGAATCCGGCTGCGGGAAGTCGACGACGATCCTGGCATTGCTGGGCTTGCTGCCGCCGACCGCGACCGTGGCGGGCAGCGTTTCCATTGCCGGTACCGAGATTCTGGCCGGCGGCGAGGAAACCGTGCGCGGGCATCGGTGGCGGGACATCGCGATGGTGTTCCAGGGCGCGATGAACGCGCTCAACCCGGTGAAGACGGTCGGCTGGCAGATCGCGGAACCGATGCGCGCCCACGGCATCGCGCGCCGGGCGAAAGCACGCGAGCGGGCGCGGGAGCTGCTGGAGCTGGTTGGTATCCCCGCCGCGGCGGCTGATCGCTACCCGCACGAGTTCTCCGGCGGCATGCGGCAGCGGCTGTCGATCGCGATGGCGCTGGCCTGCGAGCCAAAGGTGCTTCTCGCCGACGAACCGACCACCGCGCTCGACGTGATGGTGCAGGCGCAGATCCTGGAACTGCTGACCCGGCTGACCGACGAACTCGGCATGGCGCTGGTCCTGGTCACTCACGACCTGCCGCTGGTATCGCAATTCTGTCACCGTGCCGCGGTAATGTACGCCGGAAAGATGGTGGAAGAGGGCCCGGCGGATCAGCTGAGTTGGGAGTCGCGGCATCCCTACACGCGGCTGTTGTTTTCCGCCACGCCGGACCTCTACGGCGACGAACCGGTCGTCTCGATTCCGGGCGCTCCGCCGCGCCTTGACACCGCGATCGTCGGCTGCCCGTTCCGCCCGCGTTGTGACGTCCCGATGGACCGCTGCGCCGCCGAGTTACCGCTGCTGACCACGGCTGGCCCGGGGCACCGGGCGGCGTGTTTCCGTACCGAGAGCGTGGTGACGGCATGACCGAGGCCCTGCTGGAGGTCGACGACCTCTCGATCCACTACCCGATACGCCGCGGCGTCGGAGGCGCGCTGACCCGGCGTCCGCGCAGCGTCGTGCATGCCGTGGACGGCATCAGCTTCCGGCTCGGACGCGGCGAGATGGTCGCCGTCGTCGGCGAGTCCGGCTGCGGGAAGTCCACTACGGCAGCGGCGATCTGCGGCCAGATCGCCCCGACCGGCGGCACCGTCCGGCTGGAAGGAAACGCGATCACCGGACTGTCGGAACGGCGGTTGCGCTCCGTCCGCCGACGGGTCCAGATGATCTACCAGGATCCGTACGAATCGCTCGACCCGCTGTGCCGGGTGCGGGACATTCTCGCCGAGCCGATGCTGATCCACGGCATCGGCGGGTCCAAAGCGGAACGGAACGCGCTCGCCGCGGAAGCCTTGGAACGCAGCGGCCTCTCTCCGGCGGACGCGTTCCTGGACCGCTACCCGCACGAACTGTCCGGCGGCCAAAGGCAACGCGTCGCCATCGCCGCCGCACTCGTACTCGACCCGGACGTCTTGCTCGCCGACGAGCCAGTGTCCATGTTGGACGTTTCGGTGCGCGCCGGTGTTCTGTCCCTTTTGGACACTCTGCGCAAGGATCAGGACACCGCGATCCTGATGATCACCCACGACCTGTCCACGGCCGCGCATTTCGCCGACCGGATCGTGGTGATGTACCTGGGCCGGATCGTCGAACAGGGACCGGCGCGGGAAGTCGTGCACCACCCGCGGCATCCGTACACGAAGGCGCTGTTGTCCGCAGTCCCGCGACGCGATCGGGAGCAGCAGGCAAAACCGCAGCTGCTCGCCGGCGAGACACCGAACCCCGTCGACGTCCCGCCCGGCTGCCGATTCCGCTCGCGCTGCCCGGTCGGCACCGACGACTGCGAACGCACCGACCCGCCGCTGGTCACCGCCGGCGACCACGAAACCGCATGTCTGTTCGTCTGATCCTGCCCCGCGCCCCCAACGAAAGGAACCTGATGTCCGCCGATCTCGTCCTCCGAGGTGGCTCAGTACTCGACGGCACCGGAACCGCCGCCCGCCGCGCGGACGTGGCGATCGCCGGGGACCGGATCGAGGCGATCGGCGACGTCCGGGACGCCGGCGCTCCCGTCCTGGACGCCGAAGGTTGCGTGGTGGCCCCGGGATTCATCAACGTGCTCAGCCACGCCTACGAAACCCTCCAGCTGGACCCGCGCGGACTGTCGGACGTCTATCAGGGCATCACCACCGAGATCTTCGGCGAAGGCCGCTCGATGGGCCCGGTCACCGGTCGGATGACCAGCCTGGTCGCGGCCGAACCGCCGCTGTTCGGCATGCGGACCAGCTGGCCGCGGCTCGACGATTTCCTGACCGACCTCAGCGGCTCCGGACTCAACATCGGCAGCTTCGTCGGCGCGGAAAACCTCCGAATGCCCTTCGCCGGCAACGAAGACCGCCCGCTCACCGACGACGAGCTGACCGCCGCCTGCGCGTTGCTGGACGAGGAATTGGGCGCGGGCGCACTCGGCGTCGGCTCGGCGTTGATCTACGCGCCGGGCAGCTACGCGTCCACCGAGGAGCTGATCGCGTACGCACGAGTGCTGGCCAAACACGACGCGCTGTACATCTCGCACATCCGCGGCGAGTCGGACCGGCTGGTCGATTCGGTCGACGAGCTGATCCGGATCGCCCGGGAATCGTCCGCGCGAGCCGAGATCTATCACCTGAAGGCTTCTGGGCGACAGAACTGGCCGTTGATGTCCACTGTGCTCGACCGGGTCGAGCAGGCGCGCGCGGACGGACTGGGCATCACCGCGGACATCTACCCGTACGACGCCGGCTCGACGTTCCTCTCCGCCTTCATCCCGCCCCGCTTCCACGAAGGCGGCGCACTGGCCGCGCGGATCGCTTCGAGCCGTGAGGAAATCAAAGCGGCCATTCTGGAACCTGGGCAAGACTGGGAGAACCTGTACCTCGGATCCGGTGGCGCGGAAGGAATCCTGCTGCTGGGCGTCGGCTCCGCTTCGGTGCGGCCGGGCCAGACCCTCGCCGAGGCCAGCGGCGGCGGAGATCCGCTCGACACGCTGCTGGACCTCGTCGCGGCGGAACCGAATGTGATGGTCGCCGAATTCACCGCCTCGGAGGCGGATACGCGACGCGCACTGAAACAGTCGTGGGTTTCGGTGTGCACGGACTCCGAGGCGATCGCGGCGGAGGCGCCGTTCACGGATACGTCCATCCATCCCCGGACGTACGGCGCCTTCGCGCGAGTGCTCGGACCGTGGGTCCGCGAAGGCGTGCTGCCGCTGGAGGAGGCAGTGCGGCGGATGACGAGCCTGCCCGCCGAGAACCTGCGCCTGGTTGATCGAGGAGTGCTGCGGCCGGGTGCGTTCGCTGACGTGACGGTCTTCGATCCGGCGGCTGTGCGGGACAACGCGACCTATGCGGACCCGCACCGGTACGCGGACGGGATGCGGCATGTGCTGGTGAACGGGAAGGCAGCGCTGCGGGACGGCAAACCGACCGGAGTGCTGGCGGGACGCGCGGTTCGGCGGGCGTCGTGAGTGTTTACGCCGGTTAGCGCGGATACCGGGCTGGCTGCCTGCGGTAGCGAGGGTTTTCTCAGTAGTAGGCCTTGGGGAGGTCTGTGAAGGACGTCTGCGGGAGCGGGGAACGGCGTGGCGGTGCTCCGCATCCCCCGGCCAGCCACCGCTACAACGAACCCGCCACGCACCACTGAGAAAACCTCACTGGCGCGCATGACCGCGCACAACCCGAACCCGCAGAGCACCGCGGTGTCGTGAGTGGCAATGCCGGTTAGAACCTTTCGAGACGCTCAGCGAGGTCGGTGATCAGCGGGAGGATCCAGCGCCACGTGTCCGGCTCGGCGGTGGAGAGCGGCGCGGCGGAGTAGAGGTACAGCCGCGCGTCGACGAGTTCGACGTCGAGGGGGCGTTCGAGCAGTCGCGGCAGCAGATCGGGGGCGAACACGGTGCGGTCGAGCAGCGCCTGGATTTCCTTCGCGCGGCCGATCGGCCCGAACACCCGGAACGCGTCCGCGCCCGGCCCGTGCAGTTCGGGATTGCCCGGCGTGGTGTCGGAGCCGGGCAGCCGCGGCCGGCCCGTGGTCGCGCGGGTCATGACGATCAGGTGCGGCAGTTCGGCGTCGAGCGGGGTCGTCGCGTAGCTCCACCGGTGGCGTTCGCCGCTGCGGTACCCGGCGTAGTAGGCGTGCTGGCCGATCTCGATTTCGCGGGGCGATTCCAGGGCGACCACGTCGGAGGAGGTCCGCGAGAGGCCGACCCCGAAGATCGTTCCGGCCCCGCCCGGGTCGGAGATCTTCTTCCGGAAGCCCATGCCGTTCACGGTGGCGAAGCGCATGATCCGGTAGCTCGTCTCGCGCCCGTGCCTGCCGCCTTTGCCCGAGGAGACCAGGAAAAAGACGACGACCGCGACCCCGATCCCGGCCGGGGCCAGCCCGCCGGCGGTGAGGAATCCGCCGGACATCATGCCGAAGAAGACGGAGAAGAACCCGAAGAAGAGCACCGAAAGCCCGGTGACCGCACATCCGCCGGCCGCGAGATCGGCACCTGGCCGTTCGCCGTTCGCCACCGCGTAGGCCCGCGCCGAAGCCGGG
Organism: Amycolatopsis sp. NPDC059235; assembly: GCF_042754125.1. Classification (NCBI taxonomy): domain Bacteria; kingdom Bacillati; phylum Actinomycetota; class Actinomycetes; order Pseudonocardiales; family Pseudonocardiaceae; genus Amycolatopsis; species Amycolatopsis sp. NPDC059235. The sequence continues at coordinate 16,023 of NZ_JBHZAG010000068.1, read as the reverse complement.
TCGACCCGGTCGGTGAACGGGGAGAAGTCGAGGTCGTCGAAGGGCACGGCTCACGTTACCCCGGGCGCCGCGGCGGATCGGTTCAGCGCCGCCTGGAGGGCACCGGCTCACCAGCCGAGCTGATCCCCCAGCCGCAACCGCAGCCACAGCACCAGCCGCTCGTCCGGATCCGCCAGATCGAACCCGAAAATCTCCTCCGCCCTCGAAAGCCGGTACCGGATCGTGTTCGGATGCACCGACAACCGCGCCGACGCCGCCGCGATGTCGCCGTTCGTGTCGAGGTAAGCCAGAATCGTCGGCGCATAGGTAGTCCCATGCTCGACGTCGTGCGCCCGCACCGCCGGCCCCAGCCGTCGCGGCAAGGACGGATCCCCGGCCAGGATCTGCGCCAGCACCGAGAGCGTCGCCCCGGCCCAGACCTCTTCGATCGCGGCCACCCGGCACGCCTCCGGCGAGGTGCGTTGTTCCGCCAGCGTCCGCAGGACCAGGTCCGCGTCGGCCCGGGAGGACGCGATCGACCGCAGCCCGGGGACCGTCGCCCCGAGCCCGGCTTGCACCGGCATCCGCAGCGCGCCGTGTGCTCGCCGGGCGATGTCGGCGACCAGTTCGCCGTGGGGTCCCTTCGGCAGCAGCGCGTAGACCGTCCCGTCGATCAGCGCGCAACCGTGCCGTCCGTAGTGCGCCTCGCAGTGCAGGCTCACTAAATCGGCCAGCCGTGTCGCCGCGTGCGCAGCCAGCACGTCCTCGGGATCGGCGACGGTGAACGCGGCCACCGCGACCGGCGCGTCCGGGTCCAAGCCGAGTTGCGGGGCGACGGCGGTGACGCTGCTCGGGTCGGCCAGCAGGCGTTGCAGCAGGTCAGCGCGCCTCCGGCGGACGACGTCGACCGCCGTGCGCGCGGCAAGCAGGTGCAGCGCGGCGATCTCGGCGGCGTTGAACAGCGCCTGCTCGGCTGTCTCGTCGAGGCTGTCGTCGGCGTCGACCACCCAGATCGACCCGAGCATCTCGCTGCCCGCCCGCACCGCGACGCCGAGCCGCGGCAGCCCGCCGGGGAGCGACGGGAACCGGCAGGTCTGCCGCGTCCGCGCGAGTTCGCGGTACTGGTCGTCGTAGAAAACCGGCACCTCCGGCACCTGCAGCCCGAGGATGCCCTGGCGCCGGCCGTCGTCGATGGGCTGGCCGGGCAGCGTCGAGTACGCCAGGATCCGCCGGTGGGGATCTTCGATGGTCGTCGCTCCGCCGACCATTCCGGCAATGGCGTTGGCCAGCGCGAACAGATCGCCTGCCGCCGGCGCGCCGGGCGTGCGGACGGCGGGTGCGAGCGCCGAGGAGAGCATCGCCTCGAGGTGGTGCCAGGGCACGGCTTCGTCGGCGGCGAGCAGCACCACCCCGGCGTCCCGCGCAGCGTCGGAGAGCTCGGCGAGGGGTTCGCCGAAGCTTTTCACCACCAGCGCCGAATATCCCGCGGCCGAGTGGAGGAGGTCTTTCGCTTCGCCCGGGTCGGCCCCGACCGCGAGCAGGATCGTGTCCTGTCCCGGCGGCGCGACGCCGCGCCGTTCGTGGATGAGCACCCCGGACACCGGCACCGGCCGATCCGGCAGCGGGGTGACCGGCCGCAGCAGCGAAGCGCCGAGCGCGTCGAGGACCTGCGCGAGATCGGGCGCCTCCGGATCGAGCATCGTCACCTCTTTAGCCAGACGCACAAAACATCCGCGGAATCTCTGGACCGGCACTGCACGCACCCGGACGATCCGGCCGCGAGGCTGTCAGCATGCACGTTCCACCAGGCGCACCCGCGACCGTACTCCCTCCGGCCCCGGACGCGGCCGTCTCGACCGCCCTGCGCGCCGCGAACCGGGCCGACGTCCGGATCCTGCTGGCCGACGACGTCCGGACGCTCGAAGCGGTGTCGCGGTTTCTCGCCAAGGTGTGGCGGACGCCGGAATCCCACGCACCGTTCGGCGCGGACGCCCTGCGCGCCGTCGTCCACGCGGGCGGCGCGGTGCATTACACGGCTGATGACGACGGCATCCAGGCGGCGTCGGCGCTGATTTTCTGTCCACCCGTGACGCGCGCGGTCTATTCGCTGATCGCCGCCGCGCGGGCGAGCGACCGCGGAGTGGGCTTCGCGCTCAAACAGGCTCAGCGGGTGTGGGCGCTCGACCAGGGCATGGAAACCATGGTCTGGACCTTTGATCCGCTGGTGAGCCGCAACGCGCATTTCAACCTGGCGAAGCTCGGCGCGCACGGGACCGAGTACACAGTGGACTTCTACGGCCAGATTGTCGACGGCGTCAACGGCGCGGACGAAACCGACCGATTCACTGCCGTGTGGCCGTTGCGGGAACCGAACCCCGCCCGGCTTTCCGGTCCGGATCTGGAGCGCGCGGAGATCGACCCGCGCCGCGCGCCCGACGGCGAACCGTTCCTGGTCCGCGACGGTTCCGGGCATTGGTGCCGGGTCCCGGCCGACATCGTGGGCCTGCGTCGGCTGGACGCGCGGCTGAGCGCGGAGTGGCGCTACGCGATCCGCGACGCTTTCGTCCCGTTGTTCGCCGAGGGCTACACGGCGACCGGGTTCAGCCGGTCCGGCTGGTATCACCTGACCGAAGGGGAGCGGGCATGAAACTCGAACGGATTGACCTGATCGAGGTCAGCCTCCCGCTCGTCCGTCCATTTCGGACTTCGTGCTCGGTGGACACCGAACGCAACACGCTTCTGCTGCACGTGGTGACCGACGTCAGCGAGGGCTGGGCGGAATTCGGCGGCGACCCGGAACCGGTGTACAGCCCGGAATTCGCCGTCGGAGCCGAACGGATCCTGCGCGACCATCTGGTCCCGCGCGTCACCGCCTTGCCGCATCTGACCGCCGCTCGGGTGGCGGGCGCGGTGGCCCCGGTCAAGGGCAATCCGCTGGCGAAAGCCCTGCTCGAAACCGCGATCCTCGACGCCGAATGCCGCGCCTACGCGATGCCGCTGTCGACTTACCTCGGTGGCGTGCGCGATCGCATCGCGGCCGGAGTGTCCGTCGAAATCACTGACACGGTAACGGAATTGATCGACACTGTAGCCGGGTATCTGGCCGAGGGATACGTCCGGATCAAACTGAAGATCGAGCCTGGCTGGGATCTCGAACCCGTACGCGCGGTCCGCGCCGAATTCGGGCCCGACCTGGTATTGCAGGCCGACGCGAACACTGCCTATTCCCTCTCCGACGCCGACCATCTGCGCCGGCTAGACGAATTCGGCCTGGTCCAGCTCGAACAACCGCTCGCCGCGGACGACCTCGGCGGGCACGTCGAACTCGCGAAACTCCTGCGCACTCCGCTCTGCCTGGACGAATCGATCTGCTCCGCCCGCGACGCCGCGTTCGCGATCCGGCTGGGAGCGTGCCGGATCATCAACGTCAAACCCAGCCGCGTCGGCGGATATCTCGAAGCGCGGCGGATCCACGACGTGTGTGCGGCGCACGGAATCCCGGTGTGGTGCGGCGGAATGCTGGAAACCGGCATCGGCCGTGCGCAGAACCTCGCCCTCGCCGCGCTGCCCGGTTTCGTGCTGCCCAACGATATCTCCGCGTCGAGCCGGTACTACGCCACCGATCTCACCGCGCCGTTCGAACTCGAAGACGGTTGCCTGTCCATTCCAGACGGTCCGGGCGGCGGAGTCACCGTCGATCCGGCCGCGCTGAAACGGCACACCGTCGCTTCGCAAACGCTCTTCGCAGTCTGAAGATTCCAGCAGAAGGAGACGACATGCGAGCTTGGACCAGCGTCGCCGCGGCGGTAGCGGTGACCACGGCATTGGCAGTCGCACCGACGACCACGGCTTCGGCGGCCGCGTGCTCCGCCAAGCCCATCCAAACCGCGCTAGACGGCCTGAAAAAGGTCGGTCTCCCCGGAATCGTCCTGACCGTGCAAAGCCCGGATTGCGGCCTGTGGAAAGGCGGCGTCGGAAAGTCGGATGTCGAGACCGGCCGCGCGATCACCGGCGACGAACACTCCAGAATCGGCAGCGACACCAAAACCTGGACCGCGGTGGTCGTCCTGCAATTGGTCGCCGAAGGCAAAATCAGCCTGAACGAAACCGTTGACCATTACCTGCCCGGCCTGATCCGCACCGCCCGCTACGACGGCCGCAAGATCACCATCCGGCAGTTGCTGCAGCAGACGAGCGGCCTGCCGGACTACCTGGACTCGCCGTTCTGGGAGGATGATCAAGCGCACCGCTGGGAACACTTCGACCCGATTCAGACCGTTAAACAGGCCCTTTCGCTTGCCCCGCCGGACCGCGCCCCCTCTGGTTTCGCGTACTCCAACACCAACTACAACCTGGCCGGCATGGTGGTCACGAAGGTGACCGGCCGCGGCATCGGCACCGAACTGACCGAACGGATCATCAAACCGCTCTGCCTGGACGAAACCTATTGGCCCGGTGACGAAACCACGATCGACGAACCGGACCTGCGGTCGTACACCGACGGCGTCGACACCACGGAATGGAACGTCTCGGAAGCGGACGCCTCCGGCGAATTGATCTCCACCGGAGCGGACACGACGAAATTCTGGACCGCGCTGCTGGGCGGAAAACTCCTACCCGCCGCGTTGCTGACGGAAATGAAAAAGACGGTCCTGGACGACGGCGGCGAAGGATACGGCTTAGGCGTGCAACGGTATGAACTGACGCCGAACTTCCCGACGTGGGGCCACAGCGGCGGCATGGCCAGCGGTCACGACTTCCGCAACGCGGTGACCGAGGACGGAAAACGCTCGGTGACGGTGTTCATCGACACGGCGGACTACTCGAAAACCCAGTCGGACCGGATAGACGCGATCGTGGGCGCTCTCGTTCGCGACATCCGCTAGCACCTCCGGGCGGTTGCGGCGTCCCCCAGCGCGGCAACCGCCCGGATCCCCGCCGCGCTCAGGCGTTCGCGAGACGAAGACGCTCAGCCGCCTGCTCTTCAAGCGCGGCACCGCAAATCGGCGGATCTCCGTGCAGCGCTTCCCACCTGGCATTGTGCGCTGCTGGCCACAGACTCGCCGCCCACGCGACTTCCATTTCGGCCAAGGAAAACCGGCGGCCTCGGAAGTCCTGATAGGACTCCAGGAATGCCGCGGAACTCTCGATCGGCGCCAGCGTCGGCGGGATTGTGCTCGGGAACATCCCGCTCGCCGCTCCCGCGAGCGCTGCTTCCGGTTGCCAGGCCAGGCTGTCCCAATCATGTACTGTCCAGCCTTCGTTGATATCCCAGCGGAGGTTCTGCGCCTCGAAATCGCCGTGGCCGAGGACGTTCGGCAGATCGGCCGCGAGCAGTCGGCATCGAGCCCGGTCGGCGGTTTTGGTTACCTCCTCGGGGACGCGGCGCTGGTCTCGTTCGTCCAGGAAGCCGAGCGCTGGCCACAAACCAGGGTCGCTGTGGTCCCAGCGCAGCCAGCGTGGGTTCGGCAGCGGCGGCTTCACCGAGATCCCGGCGAGGGTCGTCAGCAGCAGGGCGAATACCTCGGCATACCGCACTGCAACGTCCGGCGAGTCCCCGGGAACGACGTCTCCGCCCGGCCGGTATTCCTCGGCGTGCACGGCCAGGGAACCGACCATGACGGCCGGTGTCAGCGGCCGTGCGCAGGGAAAGCCTCGCTCAGCCAGCTGCGTTTGCGCCGCGACGCACGCGAGGGCGCGGCCGTCGTCCGGGCGGGCTTTGACGACGACCTTCCGGCCGTCTTCGAGGCACAGACCGTGCACTGTCGAGACCTGCCGCGCCTCGAACAGTACGTCGACCGGTGCGGTGCCAAGGTGCGTGCAGCACCAATCCGACAGCCATTGTTCCAACTATTCGACTCCCGGTGCCGTCGTGCGTCGTTCGGTGGACCGGCGTTCGATGGCCTCCGCGACACCGTCGATCGCCCGTCGGATCATCGCACCGTACGCGTCGTCCGCGAGCGCGTCCTGTCGTTTTCGCGCTTCCGCGATCTGCTCGGTCGCCGCGCTGAACGAGCCGAGGCGGCGGAAGTTGTCGGCCAGGTTCAGGTGGAGCGACGGGTAGAAGCCTTCGATCCGAAGCCCGGCGTCATGCGCCTGCACCTGCTCGTCGGTCACTGTCGCGGCGGCGTCCAGCGCCCTGATGTCCCACACCAGTGCCTCTGCCGGGTCAGTGAACAGATCTGCTTGGTAGTGGGCGAGAACGCAGCGGTAGAACGGATCACCGCCCGGTCCGATCTCGTCCCACAGCTCCTGCAGACGGGCCCGTGCGGCGTCCGTCGCGCCCGCTCGGCCCTGCGACACCGCGGAGGTGATCTCGGCCATCATCCGGCATTTCCTTTCACTGGCATGGCAAGGGTGGTCAGGTCTCCGTCGTCGGCTGAGCGCACGACGACCGGCAGGTGCGGGGCCGCGACGTCCAGCATCACGTCCGGACCGACGGCGGTGCTGATCGCGGGATGGAGCGTGCTCACGGCGAAGGAGAGTGAGATGGGCGACCCCGTGACGTCTGCGGGGATGGTTTCGGTTCCTGCCGTGGCCTCCCCGGCGGAGAGGTTCAGCTGAATCTGCGGCGTGGATTGGCGTTCCAGGCATCCCACCAGCGCGTTTCGAGATATCACGGCCCGTGTAAGGACTTCTGGCAGTGACGCGAGCATCAGCCGGTAGTCAGGGAATTCGTCGGCGACAGTGCGGCAGGTTCGTACTGTCGTGTCGTCGCCTTGGAAGCAGGCCTCGTCGCCGCGCACGCTCAGCCGTAGTTCGTGCTGACGGCGCGTCCACGGCATCGCGAGGCGGAGGTCGTCAGCGTCGATGGTCGCGGTCCAATGGGACACACTCGGTTCGGCGGGGACCAGCGTTCGGGTCGACAGCCGGTACCGGTCGGTGGCGGTGAGCACGATCGTCTCCGGGGAGACTTCGAGGTGCACGCCGTTGAGCACCGGCAGGTCCTGCGACGTCGCGGTCAGCACCTGCTCGACGGCAGCGGTGAACACCGGCCCGGTGAACCGGACCGACAGTGCCGACGCCGTCGCGCCCAGCGTGGCCTTCACCGCCGTGGCGGTTTCCCGAGCCTGCTGCACTTGGGATACCAACCCGGCGACGTGGTCGTCGATGATCCGGGCCGCGTCGGCGGGCTCCGCCGCGAGGACCGCGCCGACCCGCTCCAGCGGCAGGCCGATCTCCCGCAGCCGCCGGACGAGCAGCGCGGCTGAAACCTGGCCGGGGGAGTAGTACCGGTAGCCGGATTCCTCGTCGACACGGATCGGCCGCACGAGGCCGGAATCGGCGTAGAAGCGCAGCGCGCTGGCGGTCAGGCCGCAGCGGCGGGCGAACGCGCCAATGGTGAGCAGGTCGGGCACCTGCCCATCATCGGGCTTCAAGCAGCTTGAAGGTCAATCCCGGAGCAAGCGACCACGGGATTTCCCCGATTGTGCTAGTACAGACAGGTGAGCGACCCGATCGAGGAGGCGGCGCTGTCCGGCGGGACGGCGGCCGAGATCGCGCTGTCGGTCGAGGGTGCCATCGCCGCCGGCCGGCTGGTGGCTGGCGCGCGGCTGCCCACCGTGCGCGAACTCGCCGCGCGGCTCGCGGTGAGCCCGGCGACCGTCAACGCCGCCTACCGGACCCTGCGCAACCGCGGCCTCGTCGCAGCCGCCGGCCGCGCTGGAACCCGCGTGCTCGAACGGACCGCGCCGATGAACCGCGCGCTCGGCGCCCCGGTCGGGCCCGGCGTGCGCGACCTCGCCGACGGCAACCCCGATCCCGCGCTGCTGCCGCCGTTGCGGCCCGCGCTCGCCGAACTGTCCGGAAGGCAATGGCTTTACGGCGAATCCGGCAACCTGCCCGCGCTGCTGGACTGGTTCCGCCTCGACTTCGAACGCGACGGCCTCGCCGCCGACCACCTCGCGGTAACCGGTGGCGCGATGGACAGCATCGAGCGGGTCCTGCAGGCACACCTGTGGCCCGGCGACGCCGTGATCGTCGAGGATCCGGGCTTCGGCGGCGTCCTGGATCTCGTGTCCGCGCTGGGCTTGCGCCCGATCGCGGTGCCGGTCGACGACGACGGCCTGCGCGCCGACCTCCTGCAACGCGCGCTCGAACAACGCCCGGCGGCCTGCGTTCTCACGCCGCGAGCGCAGAACCCGACTGGTGCCGCACTCAGCCCGGAGCGGGCCGCCGAACTGCGGAAAGTGTTCCAGCGCCACGAAAACGTGCTGGTGATCGAGGACGACCACGCCTCCGCCATCGCTGGCACGGAAGCGGTAACCGTTGCCGGACAAGGGGATTTCCGGCACTGGGCGGTGCTCCGCTCGGTGACCAAATACCTCGGACCGGATCTCCGGCTCAGCGTCGTGAGCGGCGACCAGTTGACCGTCGACCGGGTGCTCCGGCGACAGCAGGTCGGCGCGGGCTGGGTGAGCCACCTCCTGCAGGAACTGGCGGTCGCGATCCTGCTTGACCCCGCGACGCCGAAGCTGCTCGCCTCCGCCCGCGAGACGTACCGCGAACGGCGTCAGGCGCTCACGGCAGCGTTGGCGCGCCGCGGAATCACCCTGTCTGGACGGTCTGGGTTCAACGGCTGGATCGCGACTCCGGCCGAGGGCGCGGTGGCGCAGGCGCTCCTCGCGCGGGGCTGGGCGGTGCGGACAGGGGAGGGGTTCCGGACGAATGTTCCGGCGGGATTGCGGGTGACTTTCGCGAGCTTGTCGCCTGTTGAGGCGGAGGAGTTCGCAGCGACGCTGCATGCGATTCTGCGGGGCGACGGGCGTGGTTATCCCGCTTGACCGGCTGCCTGAGCGCCATGACGTGCTCGTGAGCCTCGGCGAAGTCCTCGACCCACCGGTCAAGATGGACCTGCTGTCGCGTCGGGCCGTCCGGCCGCTGCGGCGGCACGTGGTCCGGCGCGAGCTGCACGCCGATGCGCGGGACACCGTCCACGGTGACCATGTGCCAGTCGCTGTCCGCCTTCACCTGGCCGCCGAGCATGCCTGCCCAGAACGCGAACATATCGCGCTCAGACCCGGTCCAGAATCTCTCGCAGCCGCACGATGTCCCCGGTTTGCGTACGCCAGCTGATCACGCACACCCGCAACGCCGGCCGCCCAGCGACGCGGACCGGGCTCACCCACGCGGAGCCGGTGGCGTTGACCCGATCCGCGAGTTCGCTGTGCCACCGCCAGGATTCCTCCGGATCGACCGGCGCGTCGGCGCGGGTCGCGCACACGATCGGCAGCGGCGTGTCGTTGATGGCGATCCAGCCCGCCCCGGTGAGCTGGTCGCGCAGATCCTGCCCGAGCGCCGCGTCGTGCTCGATTTGGTCGCTGTAGCCGGAAACCCCGTACGCCAGCAGACTGAGCCACAGCTTGAGCCCGATGAATCGCCGCGACCACTGGGTGCTGGTGGTGTACGGATCGGCGGTGTGGTCCACCCGGCCGGGCATGTATGAGGTCGACACCGCGAAAGACGAACTCAGCTCAGCCCTATCGCGCGTGAAGAACATCCCGGCACCCATCGGCACCGACAGCCATTTGTGCGCGTCCACCGTGATCGTGTCCGCGCGTTCGATCCCGGTCAGGAACCCGCGCAGCCGATCCGACAGGCAGGCGGCACCGCCCCACGCGGCGTCCACATGGAACCGCAGCCCGGCGGCCTGCGCGACGTCGGCGATCCTCGGCAACGGGTCGATCATTCCGGCACCGGTGGTTCCGGCCGTGGCCACGACGAGGAACGGCGCTTTTCCGGCGCGCCGGTCGTCCGCGAGCAGGGTTTCGAGCGCGGCGACGTCCAGGCGACCGCTCGCGTCGGACGGCACCAAGCGGCAGGCGTCCCGGCCAAGACCCGTCGCGTGCGCGATCTTCAGCCAGGCCAGATGAGAATCCGCGCCCGCATAGAACACTGGCGCGGCGTCGAGGGAGCGTAGGCCACCGGTGCTGTATTCGGGAAACGCGTGAGTGAGGGCGGTCAGCACGGCGGTCGCGTTGGCCTCGGCGCCGCCGCTGGTGAAGTGGCCGCCCGCGGTGTCCGGGAGACCCAGGCGTCCCGCGAAAAGGTCGATGCAGCGCTGCTCCGCCTCGACCGCGAACGGCGCGTGGCTCCACGCGGCGAGCTGCGGATTGACCGCCGCGGTGATCAGGTCTCCGGCCACCCCCGCCCAGGTCGCGGACGGGTTGAACAGCCCGAAGTACCCCGGATGGTCGGTGTGCACGGTCCAGCGGTCGAGGGCGGCGAGCACGTCCGGGACCGCTTGTTCGAGGTCTTCCGGCTTCTCCAGCGGGTACTTCCCGAGCCAGCCGCGGATCTCCGCCGCGTCCGCGGTCATCGGGCTCGCCGGACGGTCCGGCCGCGTACGCCACCCCTCGACCAGCTGATCCACCACGCTGTGCAGCAGCCTTGCCGCCGATTCCGCGTCCGTCGCGACCCCGCCGCGGTCCTGCCCGTTCGCCATCAGTCCGCTCCCCAGATTGTGCTAGTACAGAACTGTATTTGTACTAGCTGGATATCGAGGCTAGGTGCCTCCGGGGATGGCCGCAAGCAAGCAATTCCGGCCATTCCTGGCCCGATCCGTGCGCTAGGCCAGGGCGAGCGCGTCGTCGATCGTGGCGTCCAGGAACGCGAGCGTGTCGCGTCGTCGCGCTAGAGGATTTCGGTAGCTGCGACGGCCCTCCGCGCCTTCGGTGCGGAGACTCAAGCTCTCCGCGACGATGCGCTGCCATCGCGAGTCGAATTCCCTTGCGGCGTAACGCCCCGCGCCGCATTTGGACGTCAGCTCTCCGGTCGCCAGCAGGTGGTGCAGACGGCTCACGCCGAGCACTGCCCACACTGGGAACCAGGAGCTCATTCCGATCGCGAGCGACAACGCACTGGTGCGCCGGTTCTTCTCCCACCACGGCCGCCAATAGCGGCTCAGATTGTCGACAGTGAACGCGCGCAAGGCATCCTGGTCCGCCCAAACGTCCACATTGGACGCTTCCGGCCCACGCAGCGCGATCCCATAGCGGGCGAGCTCGCAGAACGTCACCGGATTGACGCCATCGCGGCCCGCCTCGGTGAATCGGCTTTCCTGCGCGCAAGGAACGTCCGGACAGGCATCCGGCCCGGCGGCGAGGTCGGCCCAGGTCAGTACGGAGCCGTCGAAATGCGGTTTCGGGAACTCGGCGACCGTCATGGCATGCGCCCGCGCCAGCGCCTCGACCTCGCCGGGTTCCGCGCGTCGATCAGTGACCGCGACGAAGTCGATGTCGCTGGCCGTGCTCAGCCGCCCGCGTCCGGTGCCGCGAGCGTGGAAGTCGCCGAAGCAAACCGAGCCGACCAGGTAAAAACCGGTCACCAGTCCCGGCGCGACCCGGTCCACTGTGGACAGGAACAGGGTGGTGCTTCGGCGGACTTCCTCTGGTATCTCATCGGGCACGCCTGCCACGTTACCGAGCTACGCGAGTTCGGCCGCGGCCTTCGCCAGCTCGTCGACGCTGCCGGACATGACCGTGCGGACGTGCTTGGTGAGGTGCTCCAGCGGCCAGTCCCACCACGCGATCGCCAGCAGCCGCTCGACGTCCTCGTCGCTGTACCGCCGCCGGATCAGCTTGGCCGGGTTGCCGCCGACGATGCCGTAGTCCGGCACGTCGTCCACCACGACGGCCCCGGACGCGACGACCGCGCCGTGCCCGATGCGGACGCCCGGCATGACCATCGCCCGGTAGCCGAGCCAGACGTCGTTGCCCAGCACCGTGTCGCCGCGACCGGGCAGGCCGGTGATGACGTCGAAATGCTCGGCCCAGCCGCCGCCCATGATCGGAAACGGGAACGTCGACGGCCCGTCCATCCGGTGGTTCGCGCCGTTCATGATGAACCGCACGCCCTCGCCGAGCGCGCAGTACTTGCCGATCACGAGCCTCTCCGGCCCGTAGTGGTACAGCACGTTGCGGGTCTCGAAGGCGGTCGGATCGTCCGGGTCGTCGTAGTAGGAGAACTCGCCGACGTCGATCAGCGGCGAGGTGACCAAAGGCTTCAGCAGCACCACTCGCGGCTGCTCGGGCATCGGGTGCAGGACGTTCGGGTCTGGGGAAATGGGATTCTCCTCGGGGTTGTTGTCTCAGTGGCGGGTGGCGGTGGAGGCGAAGCCCGGTCTGGGGCATCGGTTGCTCCGCGAGCGCCAGCTGCGGTTGTTCGGGCGGGACGGTCGGGTCTGGGAGACCGGACTCTCATCAGGGTTGGGACTCAGCGGCGGGCGGTGGATCCAAAGCCCAGCCTGGGGTTGCGGTCGCTCCGCCAGTGCCGGTCGCGACTGGTCGGGCGGGACGGTCGGGTTCGGGAAAAGGGAACTCTCCTCGGGGTTGTCTCAGTGGAGGGCGGCGGATCCGAAGCCCGGCCAGGCGTGCCGGTTGCCCCGCCTGCGCCAGCCGCGGTTGTTCGGGTGGGACGGTCGAGGCTGGAGACTCCCCTCGCGGCCGAGGTCTCAGCGGCGGCCGGCGGTGGATCCGAAGCCCAGCCAGGTGTGGCGGTTGCCCCACCAGCACCAGCCGACCTTGGGGGCGTTGCGGCGTTCGCTGCCGTCGCGGCCGGTGCCGTTGCTGATCCACAGTGCCGGCGTGCGGGAGTCGAACTTGCCGTTCTCCTTGCGCAGCCGGGAGCCGATGGTCATGAAGCAATGATTGCGCTCGAGCGCCGACGGCTGCTGCAGCACCCAGTGGATCCCCTCGGTGAGCAGCAGCGGACTCCGTCCGGCCTTGGTGATCGCGGGCAGCGCCTCCTCCGGGCTCCAGTTTCCCATCTCGTCGCCGCGGTCGATGTCGGTGACCAGGTACAGCGGCGCGTCGGGCAGGTCGACGTCGCGCGGCGCGAACTGGTCGACGTCCGGCATGTCGGTGACGACGAATCCGGCCTTGCCCTCGCGTCGGAGCAGCGGCGAGAGCGCCGACGCGGGCGCCCGGTCCGGGTGGATCGCCAGCAGTGCGCCGTCGGCGTCGCTGTGGTCTGCCGCGAAAGCGCGCAGGTCGTCGGCGGAAAGCTGCGCGATTTCGGGCACCCCCAGCGAGATCAGGTGGCCTGCCTGGTCCGCGAGCGACGGGAGAGCGGCGATCGACAAGTGGTTCTCCTTCGGGTTATGTTTACGTCGGTAGTAAAAGTATGCCTAGACCCAGAACTGCTGTCAAGGTAAAATTACGTCGGAGGTAAGTTTTCGATGGAGCTAGGCCTGCGGGAAGCCAAGAAGCAGGAGACACGCCAGCTGATCTCCGACCACGCGACGCGGCTTTTCCTGGAGCAGGGCTTCGAGGAGACGACGATCGCCCAGGTCGCGGCGGCCGCGCGGGTCGCGAAGAAGACGGTGACCAACTACTTCGCCCGCAAGGAAGACCTGGCTCTGGACCACCAGGAGGAGTTCGTCGCGACCCTGGCCGCCGCGGTGGGGTCGCGGGAGCCGGGGGAGTCCGCGCTCGGGGCGCTGCGGCGGGCGTTCGAGGCCGCGGTCGCCGCGAAGGACCCGGTGGTCGGGTTCGCGGGGCTGGAGTTCAGCCGGATGGTCGCCGAGAGCCCGACGTTGTCCGCGTGCCTGCGGGGCCTGCACCAACAGCGGGAACGGGCCTTGGCCGACGCGCTGGCGGACGCGGTGGGCAGCGACCGGTCGGACATCACCGTCCGCACCGCGGCCGCGGTGCTGGGGGCGGTGCACCACAGCCTGTTCGAACGGATCGAGGAGCTGACCCTGGCCGGACGGCCGGACGACGAGATCGCGGAGACAGTCGCGAAGGAGGCGCGGAGGGCGTTCGACCTGCTGGAACCTGCGCTCGGGAGGTACGCGGTGGCTTGATCTGGCAGGCTGCGGTCGCGGGACGAACTCGCAGGAGTCCGGCCCGCTCAACCTTCCGCCGAAACCCGCGCTCGGGAAGTACGCGTTGCCTGATCTGGCAGGCTGCGGCCGCGGGAGGAACTCGCAGGAGTCCGGCCCGCTCGAGCTTCCGCTGGAACCCGCGCTCGGGAGGTACGCGGTGGCCTGATCCGGCAGGCTGCGGTCGCGGGACGAACTCGCAGCAGTCCGGCCGCTCAACCTTCCGCCGAAACCTGCGCTCGGGAAGTATGCGGTGGCCTGATCTGGCAGGCTGCGGCCGCAGGAGGAACTCGCAGGAGTCCGGCCGCTCAACCTTCCGCCGAAACCCGCGCTCGGGAAGTACACAGTGGCCTGATCCGGCAGGAGCGAGGCCGCAGCCGCGGGACAGGAGTCCGGCCCTCTCGAGCTCCCGCCGAAACCCGCGCGAAAAAGTTCTCCCCGGGATGTCGATCCGCCCGCACCCCGATCGTCGCGTCAGTGAGACCAGTCAGCGAGACCGGTCAGCGAGACCGCCGACGAGACGACTTCAGGGGAGAGACCAATGAGTGCAGGACGACGCGAGTGGCTGGGCCTGGCGGTGCTGGCCCTGCCGACCGTGCTGTTGTCGCTGGACATGAGCGTGCTGCACCTCGCGGTTCCGCACCTCGCCGCGGATCTGCGGCCCTCCAGCACGCAATTGCTGTGGATCATCGACATCTACGGCTTCATGATCGCCGGGTTCCTCGTCACGATGGGCACCCTCGGCGACCGGATCGGCAGGCGGAAGCTGCTGATGATCGGCGGCGGCGCGTTCGGGCTCGCGTCGGTCGCGGCGGCGTTCTCGACCAGTCCGGAGATGCTGATCGCCGCGCGGGCGGTGCTGGGGATCGCCGGGGCGACGCTCATGCCGTCGACGCTCGCGTTGATCAGCAACATGTTCCAGGACCCGAAGCAGCGCGGCACCGCGATCGCGGTGTGGATGAGCTGTTTCATGGGCGGCATGGTGGTCGGCCCGGTCGCCGGCGGGTTCCTGCTGGAGCATTTCCGCTGGGGTTCGGTGTTCCTGATGGGCGTTCCGGTAATGGTTCTGCTGCTCGCGACCGCGCCGAAGCTGCTGCCGGAGTACCGCGACACCTCGGCCGGACGCCTCGACCTCGCCAGCGTCGGCCTCTCGCTCGCCGCGATCCTGCCGGTCATCTACGCGCTCAAGGAAATCGCCAAGAACGGCTTGTCACTGACCGAAATCGTCGTGCTCGCCGCCGGTCTCGCGGTCGGCGCGGTGTTCGTCCGGCGGCAGCAGCGGCTCGAGCATCCGCTGCTGGACCTGCAGTTGTTCCGGGTGCGCGCGTTCAGCGCGGCGGTGGCGATCATGCTCGTCGGCGCGGTCACCATGGGCGGGGTTTTCCTGCTGGTCAGCCAGTATCTGCAGATGGTCGCCGGGCTGAGCACTGTCGACGCCGGGCTGTCGCTGGTTCCGCAGGCGCTCGCGGTGGTCGCCGGGTCGATGATCGCGCCTCGGCTGGCGCGCCGGTTCCGTCCGGAATTCGTGCTGGGCTTCGGAATGCTCGTCGCGGCGGGCGGAATTCTGTTGTTCACGTTGGCCAGCGGCTCCGGCGGTGTGACATTCGTGGTGCTGGGCATGTCGATCGCGAGCTTCGGGATGGGGCCGCAGGGCGTGCTGTGCACCGAGATGGTGGTCGGCTCGGTACCGCCGCAGCGCGCGGGCGCGGCTTCGGCGATGTCGGAGACCAGCGCGGAATTCGGGATCGCCATGGGGATCGCGGTGTTCGGCAGCGTCGCGACGGCGGTGTACCGGGGCCAGATCGCGATCCCGGCGCACGTGCCCGCCGCGGCGGCCGCTCAGGCGACCGACAGCATGGCCGGTGCGATGGCGGCGTCGGCGAGCTTGCCCGGCGCGACGGGGGAGCAATTGCTGGCCACAGCACGGGATGCGTTCACTTCCGGGCTGCACACGGTGGCCGGGATCGGCGCGGCGATTGTGGTGGTGTTCGCGGTGGTCGGGATGGTCGCGCTGCGGCGGTCCACGGCGGCGGCGCGGGTTGAGGAGCCGGTGCCGGTCGCGTCGTGACGCCCCGGAAGACCTGTTGTGCGGTCGCGGTTTCCACGACACACGACAGCGGGCCGGGGGGGCCGGCCCCAGGGTCGGGGCCCCCGCCCCCCCCCCACCCAGAGCGGCCGCCCGGGTTTCGCGCGCGCCCCCCCCCCCCCCAAACCCGCCCCCC